>JANPIA010000388.1:0-54982 GCA_031424735.1 Segetibacter sp. | reverse complement strand
AAACCTTCATCGCGATGGAGGTAATACCTGCTGAATATGGAAACCAGTAAAATAATAAGAGAGCCGGTAATGGCAAACACCGCGGTGGTTTTATCGAAATAGAAATTAATAAAAAACTCGAAGGCGGGCGATTTGTATAGTACGATATGTTTAATGTTCAACACCGCATGACCATTAAACATCCAATAAAAAATAAAAGCAAGGCAACCTACAAAATGCAGGGTAGTTGTGGTGATGGCTAAAAGCGATATAACCTTTTCTTTTTTTCGCGGTATTAGCAGGCTTGCCACAAAAGCAAACAAGGGTAATAGTATAAAGAGTTGAAGTAGTTGCGACATGAATTGGCTTATTTTCTAATTGAGTAAACGGGCAGGTTTTCCTGTGTTGCGTGAACGATGTTATTGGTCTCCATCTCCAGGGCATCTTCTACAAGTACAATAAGGTTGTTTATAGAACCTACCTTTTTTGCTAAAGGCGTATAAATTTCAAACAGTCCATTTTTAAAGTAATAGAACTGGTGCGTTTCAGGATGGATAGCCATAACATGTACCCACTCATTCAGGTACCACTCGTACATTTCGGGGGTGGTTTGTATGGTTTTTAAAACTACTTCGGGGTAATGCTCAACAATAACCAGCAGGCGAACGGGGTCGTGCACTTCTATCATTTGCAATGGAAGCCCGGGGCGCAAGTCTCCATCGCTGCTATTGGCCACACCGATCAATCCCATTACATTATGAGGCAATTTGGTGCCCGCACCCAGCTTATAATTATCAACGCGGGAAAAATAATATTCCAGGTTTATGCCACCGCAAACCGGACCTATTGGACGCATGATACCGGTGAGTAATTTTCCGTCGGCATCGTTATGATAATCGTATGAATTTAAAAAAGCACGGCGATCTAAAAACAACCCTTTGGTTAAATCCCTGTTGGCGATAATGCAAAGCGTGTTGGTTCCGTGCCCCAGTTCGGGCCTTGGTTCAAACATAGATACCGACCTTTTTAAAATCTCCCTGCGTACATGCTGTAAACTTTTTTTTGTGTTGATGGAGGCAAACCTTCGCGACCGCTCCTTGGCATTCAGGTCCAACGCTTTTTCAAACAAATCAATATTTATTTTATGCTGCGCTGCATTGTGGGGAGATAATACGTCTTCGTCATAAAACTCCATCATATCCGCAGCCGTATCGTGCAGTCCGCCTAAAAACCGGGTTGCTCCCGGTATTTCAATACCGCGTTCGGCCAGTAACAACCGTACCTGCAGATGGTTAGCCATAAAGGCGAATACCCGTGCATTTACTGAACCCGGCCGGCCGCTACATGCACCACAATCGTGTGCGCCATGGTGTGGGTTGTTTGCACTACTACTGCCATGACCCAGTACATATACGATGGGAGCAAAATCCTTGATCAACCCAATACCCTTTAACAAGCCTTCAACCCTTGCAGCCATTTCATGTATGGTAAAGCCAATTTGCAAACCGCTTTCTCGGTCGTTGATGTCTTTGTTTTCAATGGTCAATTTTCCATCCTTGCTCATATGGGCAAAGGCATTTGAAATTGCCGGGCTCATCCTGGGTCGAAAAATGGTTTGTACCAATTTGATGGCTGCAAAAAAACCAAGTGTTAGCGAACTGAGGAACCCGTAAAAAAAGCCATGGGTTTTATTCGTGTACAGCAGTTCATGCTTCCTCTTTCGTTTTACATCGTATTCTTTTATAAGGTACTGGGGCGTAACCGGGGCAGGGCAAAGTTTATCGTAAAACTTTGCGTTTTCCGGTTGCATAAAAAACTCTACCCCAAAAAAACCGGGCGTGCCAAAGGTTTCGCAATCCGGCGCTATAAATTCAACGTGACGGCGTAACGAACATTCCCGCTCATCTATACAAAACAATACCTGGAATTTTTTTTGTGGTATGGCAGGATGTGGGCGTTTTTTTTCGGCCGCAATACCAGCAATAACCTGGTCGTAATAGCTCCATTCAAATCCCTTTTGCCAAAGCATAAAAACCTCGCCCAACTCTGTAAGCGGAACTTCCGCAAAAAGGTCGGCAGGGGCGCTACTTATATTTAATGCTAATGGCTTCCAGTTTTTTCCCAGTTCAGCATCCAACGAATCTATTTCGAGCAACAATTCGAAAACGATCACATCGTGCAACGAAATATTTTTTGAATCCAGCAACGATGCAGGCATCTGTTCCACTGTGCTTGCCATACCCGACCAGCCACGGTGACTAAACTGCTGATCAAAAAGATACTGTTCGTAATATGCCTCATCACCCACAATAATGTTGAGAAGAGAAGTTATTTGATGATCGCCATCCAGTAATAGCTGCCTTGCCCTGCTGGTTTTAAAAAAGCTGGTAAAGCTATTTTTTTCCAAAGCTTTAATGGCAGTAAGAAAGCCGTCTTTACCAGTGGGAAATTTCCATATGGAAATGCCCTGGTCTAAATAACTGCAGATAACCCTGAATAGTAAAGGTTGCACAAGGTTATCCAAATCAATTTTATACCGGCTTTTCCAATTTGCCCGCAACATCCCAATGCGCGGCGAATTGTGTGTATCGTATTCGGTACGTAGCATTTTTTCCTTCCATGCTTCCAAAGCATCTGCTCCTTTATGCTCCGCGATGATCCTTTCCAACACCTGGTTGTTTATCCTGCCAATTTTATACAACGCGCGGAACTCTCTTAATTGAAGCGTAGCCTGGTATCCGAATATTTTTGATGCTTTATAAATGGCCTCAAAAAATTTAAGGTGCTGAAATGCATGAAGGGAGTTATGATGTATGAAGTCTTTAAGCGGCGTTTGCGAAGGCAGAAAATGTTTGAGTTGATGTAAAACATGCTCCTCGCTAAATGCATGGGTGGCTCCAGCGGGGTCGCTATTCAACATAGGTTTATTAGTGTTTAAACCGCTTGTGGCGTTTGCATGTTTTTCCGGCATTATTAGTTGTTTTGCTTGTTCATCATTTTTCAAAATGATAAACTGAATGAAGATCTTTAGTGCAGGTGAAATTTACATCGAGGTCTTTTATTAATCCATCCTCGGGGTTATACACCCAGCCATGAATATGTAATGGCTGGCTATTGTTCCAGGCGTTTTGAACGATGGTTGTTTTGCCAAGATCGTGCACCTGTTCAATTACATTCAGTTCTACCAGTCGTCTTGCCCTCAGGTTTTCATCTTCAATTGCATCCAGTTCCTCATAATGATACCTGTACACATCTTTGATGTGGCGTAACCAATTATCGATTAGGCCGTATTGTTTGTTACCCATTGCAGCACGTATACCACCGCAGTCGTAGTGGCCACAAACTATAATGTGTTTTACCTTCAGCACATCAACACCATACGATAGCACGCTTAAAAGATTCATATCGCTATGAACTACCATGTTGGCAATGTTCCGGTGCACAAACATTTCGCCGGGTTTTGTGCCAGTAACCTGGTTAGCTGGTACCCGACTGTCTGAACAGCCTATCCACAGATAATCCGGTTGCTGGCCACTGGCAAGCTGATTGAAAAATTCTGGGTTATTGTACTTCTGAACCACTACCCACGCCTTATTGTTTTCCAGTAATTTGAGATAAGATTTTTCCATTGTTATTTAGTTTACTTAGTGCACGGATTGAACGTGTAAATGGTTTTCGATCTGGTATTTATCATGAAAGCCTAAAAGTTGCAGGCTTATATTTTTAAGCGGAACCTTTATATCCCTGAATTCTTTTATTAACTCAAGCACATCAAAATCTATATAATCAGTACGCGAGGCATCTATGATCACCGTAGAATTTTCGGGCATATGATCGAGCGTTTGGCGTATAGAAGCTTTGTTTAAAAAAGAAACTTCTTCCGACAACCGGATTTTAATTACATCGCCTTCGTGGTGCTGGTCTTTATGGAAGAAATAGGAGTTTTTCAGGTTGCCATGCAAAATGGAGCCGAAGGCTGTTATGAGACCGGCGATCACACCTATCAATAGTCCTTCACCCTTTATAGGCGGGTACAACCCTACCAGGTCAATACCAATAATAACTGCCACGGTTACAAAAAATGGTATGTATTGGTATTTGCCGTTTTTTATCATGTTTGAAAACACGGACAATTTGCAAAGCTTATAACCGGTTAACAACAGTATGGCAGCCAGGGCAGCCAATGGTATATAATTTAAAAGATGCGGTATGGTTACTACGCATACCAGCAACAGTACTCCATGAAATACAGTTGACAATTTTGATTTCGCACCAGAGTGAAGGTTCGCACTACTTCTGACTATTACGCTTGTTATAGGCAAACCCCCTATTAAACCTGATACGGTATTGCCAATACCCTGGGCGATAAGTTCCCTGTTGGTATTGGTTACATTTCTTTCAGGATCGAGATTATCGATCGCTTCTATACTCAGCAATGTTTCAAGACTTGCGATGATGGCAATCATCACACCGGTCATAATTACCTTACTATTTAAAAAACCACTGAAATCGGGTAGGGTAAAAAAGCTTAAAAATTCCGCCGGGCTACTGGCTGCTTTTATTTTTACCAGGTGATCTTCACCAACCACAAAAGCACTATTGGTTGCTTTAAATACTTCGTTGATAATTATAGCGGTAACAACAGCAACCAGCGCTCCGGGAATAAACTTTATGCGTTTCTTAATAAAAGGTTTGTCCCATATAAGCATGATGATGATAGACAGCACGCAAATAATAAGTACACCGGGTTGTATTTGCTGCAACGGACGGAGCAAGGGGTGCCAGAACTCATTTCCCGTTTCGGTAAGCACGCTTCTTTCGTTGGTAAAACCTACGGCATGAGGAATTTGTTTGGCGATGATTAATATGCCAATGCTTGTAAGCAAACCCTTTATAACGCTCGATGGAAAATATACGGCTATGCCACCCAGCCTGGCTGAACCTATAATAACCTGCAGGATTCCGGCAATTAGAACAGCGCATAAAAACAGGTCGAACGCGCCGATGTTTGTAATAGCGGCAAGCACCAATGCTGCAAGCCCTGCAGCGGGTCCGCTTACGCTAAGCTTTGATCCGCTCAACGATCCTATAACAATTCCCCCAATAATTCCAGATATCAACCCACTAAAGAAGGGTGCGCCAGATGCTAACGATATACCGAGGCAAAGCGGGAGTGCCACCAAAAAAACTACTAAACCAGATGGAAGGTCATTCTTCAAATACTTAAACGTGAATCCCTTTGGATCTTTCATAATGCTGAAAATTAATTGGAGAGTTATGTACACACTGCACACCAATGGCAATTAGCCCATGCAGGTTTTTAATTGAATAAATAAGAAGCAAATAGTTTGAAAATGGTAAGCCATTGCTGCGTAAAAAGACCGGAAATAAAAATGCATTTGCACATTATGCATTACGGGGACACACATAATTCTGAATGATTGAAGTGCTTCAATTTACTTGCGGCAAAAAAGAATGCGGCATATCGCATTCAGGCAAAAAATCGGGAGGGGGCGATACTACATCCGTGGAATGATTGGATGGAATTCCATCTGACGTATGAATGTAAATAAGGGAAGAAGCTTCAATATCGAAGCTGTGATTGAAAACATGGGTTGGTAAAAATGCTTTGGCAAGCGGTCCATCAATATCACATTCGTTGCCATGAGGCAATTCTTCCGTCCATTGATTTTGACTGAGCGCATTGCCGATCTGCTGCACCGGTACAATTTGCACCAGCATCAACAACATAAAAAAAATCGATATAATTTTTTTAGTCAGCATACTATACAAGCAAATATATACCAGCGTTACTTAAAAAGGATGCCCAAATAATTATTTGACACAATCATCACAATACAAAAAAACCCCCGCTTAGCAAGGGTTGGCAATACATCGTTAATTATGATGTCAGGTATTCAATCCACCACATACACTTAATACCTGCCCCGTAACGTAACTGCTTAAATTGCTGGAAAGATACAGTGCAGCATTGGCTATTTCCTCTGCCTTACCAAACCGTGCAAGTGGTATTTTTTCAAGGAATGACTTTGCTGCGTCGCCTTCCTTTAAATAGTGTGTCATATCCGTTTCAACAAAGCCGGGCGCAATGGCATTACACCTAATGTTGCGGCTACCTAACTCCAGGGCAACAGATTTTGTAAAACCAATGATGCCTGCTTTGGAAGCTGCATAGCTGCTTTGCCCCGCATTTCCCTTCTCCCCAATTATCGAACTCATGTTTATAATACTGCCACTTCTTGCTTTCATCATTGTACGTATCACCTGTTTGGTCATGTTAAATACGCTTTTTAAATTGGTCGTCATTACTTCGTCCCACTGTTCAGGTGTCATGCGCAGCAGCAAATTGTCTTTACTGATACCGGCATTGTTTACACAAACATCAATGGTTCCAAACTCTTTTATTACATCAACTACAAAAGTTTCACACTCTGCAAAGATGCCGGCATTACTTCGGTAAGCTTTCGCTTTTACTCCCAGAGCAATTATTTTTTCTTCAACTGCCCTGGCTTTATCGGCGCTGCTTTCGCTAACATAGGTAAAAGCAATATCAGCGCCATGTTCAGCCAGTTTAAGGGCGATGGCTTCACCAATACCACGTGCCGCACCCGTTACTATAGCAACTTTTCCTTCAAGTAATTTCATATGGACAACTTTAAAAATTAGGAGGTTAGCAAATGTAAATATTATACATCGCACGTGTTGACCTGGTATCAGCCGGAGGCGGAATTTTTTCAGTATTTCAAGCTCGGTACCGAAGATAAATAGAATTACAAATGTTTAGAAACCTATCATTGACGTAACTAAGCAGCTAGAGCCCAATAGCGAAATGCAGATATAGCATCTGCCATGTTTCTGTAATTAATATCAGAATCTCCCATTCGTTCTTTTATAAAACTCATTTCATCTTTATATCGACCGATCCGTTCATTAAGAAATTGAATTGAGTATTCCGATATTTCTCTAAATTCTTCCCTCTATTTTTGGGTTAACTTTAGTTTTTCGTTCAAATGAACTACCTGGCATTAACTCATCAATATTTTTAAGTACATCAAGTGTATGGGTGATTTCACCCATAAGAGAACTAGCCCTATTATTAGCAACTTGATCCTCGAAAATAGTATTCATCTCAATGGGCTTAATTTATTTGCAGAATATTCGTCAAAAGCATGACGCAAAACGTTAGTAAATAACGCACTACTAGGTCGTTTTTATAAACGCCAGTATCTCATCAAGGTATTTACGATCGTTACTTAAACGAGGGACTTTATGCTGACCGCCAAGTTTGCCTTTGCTGCGCAACCACTCCTGGAAGACACCTTTGGGCATTTCTTTTACAACGGGCATTTTCAGCGCAATGTCTTTGTGGCGTTTCGCTTCGTAATCGCTGTTTACCGCTTTAAGTGCGTTGTCTAATTCAAATGTAAAAAGACCGATATCGGCAGGTTCATTGTCAAACTCGATCAACCATTCGTGCCCTCCGTTTCCCTCGTCGCTAAAATAAATAGGCGCAGCAGTGTAATCGTTTACCACGGCACCGGTTTTTTCGCAGGCAACCGCTATAGCTTTATCAGCATTTTCAACTATTACCTCTTCGCCAAATGCATTGATGAAGTGTTTTAAACGCCCGGTAACTTTTATTTTAAACGGATAACGCGAAGTAAACTGAATGGTATCGCCAACAAGGTATCGCCATAAGCCGCCATTGGTGCTAATAACCAAAGCGTAATTTTTATTTATCTCCACTTCTTCTAACCCAATAGTTTCGGGCTGTTCGTTACCGTATTCCTCTACCGGTAAAAACTCGTAAAAAATACCATGCTGCAAAAACAGCAGCATCCCTTCTTCGTTGGGATTGTTCTGCGCAGCAAAAAAACCTTCGCTTGCGTTATACAAGTCAACATAATTGATACCTGTGCCCATCAATTTGTCAAACTGTTCCTTGTATGGAGTGAAGGAAACGCCGCCATGTATATATAGCTCAAGATTCGGCCAAACTTCTTTCAGGTTTTGTTTGCCGGTGATTTCGAGTATGCGTTTTATTAAAACAAGTGTCCAAGTAGGTACGCCGCTAATGCTGGTCACGTTTTCGGGTATGGTTGTTTCTGCCAGCTTTTCAATTTTTGTTTCCCATTCGTCTAATAATGCAATGGACAATTCCGGTGTACGCAGCCAGTGACCCCAGAACGGGGTGTTTTGCATCAGCACAGCGCTCAGGTCGCCGTATTGCGTTTCTTCATTCAGTTTACTAACCTGGTGACTTCCACCAATCACCAAACCTTTACCCGTAAGCAGGTCGCTATCGGGGTTGAAATTATAGTATAGTGTAAGCACATCCTTTGCGCCCTGGAAATGGCTTTCCTGCAGGCTTTCATCGGTAATGGGTATAAATTTGCTTTTATCGCTTGTAGTGCCGCTGCTTTTCGCAAACCAGGTTACCGGTGTGTTCCAAAGAATATTTTGTTCGCCATTCATGAGGCGTTCTATGTAAGGCTTCAGGTCGGGGTACTCACAAATGGGGACTGCATTTTTAAATGCACGAATGGTAAATAATTTATCGAAGCCGTATTTGCGGCCAATCTCTGTGTATTGGGCAGATGTAACCAGGTCCTGTAAAACTTCCCTTTGTGCCTCTACCGGATTATTCATCCAATGCTCAATATGCCAAAGCCTCCACCGGGCAAGACGTGAAATAGCTGGACTGATAATTTTCATGCATTACAATGATAGGTAATAATAGTAACGACGGGTAAAATTAGAAAATAGTTGGGGAGGGAGAAGTAGCAAGAACAAAGTTGGGTGCATAAAATCTTGTGCAACGTCCACCACCTTTGCTTATTGAAAAGGTTTATAAAACTTTGTCCGTATCTTCTTCGTTCCACTTTGTATAGGCCGTCATGGTAGTTTGTTCGGCATCAGCCTTACCCATATCAATGATCCAGTCTTTACGCTTCAGTTCAAAGTTGGTTCCGAGGTAAAGACGGCGCACCTGTTCATCGTCGGCTAACTGTTCGGCTGTACCGGTTTTAAATATTTTTCCTTCTATCAGCAAGTAGGCACGATCGCATATGGAGAGCGTTTCGTTTACATTATGATCCGTTATAAGAATGCCTATGTTCCTGTATTTAAGCCGGGCAACTACGGTTTGAATATCTTCTACTGCTATGGGGTCAACACCCGCAAAGGGTTCATCCAGTAAAATAAATTTAGGATCCACTGCAAGCGCCCTGGCAATTTCTGTTCTTCTCCGTTCGCCACCACTCAAACTATCTCCATTGTTTTTCCGCACATGGTGCAGGTTAAATTCATCCAGCAAAGCTTCCAATTTTATTTTTTGATCCTTCCGAGTAAGCTTCGTCATTTCAAGAACTGCTTTAATATTATCCTCAACGGAGAGCTTTCTAAAAACACTTGCTTCCTGGGGCAGATAACCAATTCCCATTTGCGCCCTTTTGTACATAGGAAGCCTGGTAATATTCTGTTCGTTCAAAAACACATCCCCAATATCGGGCTTTATTAACCCTACTACCATATAAAATGTAGTGGTTTTACCAGCGCCGTTTGGACCCAGCAACCCTACAATTTCGCCCTGTTGCACCCGTATGGAAACATGATCTACCACCGTACGGTTTTTATAGCTTTTGATAAGATCGTTGGTATGAATGGTTAGGCTCAATACAATTGGTTTGCAACAAAAATAGTGAATCGCAGAACGTACCTGCCTGCGTTAACAGTTTATTGATTTATAACAACAGCACCTGCCATTTATGTAGTGGTACGATAATGGTGAGTGAGTAAATGCTAACGAATATTGGTTACAAAAAATAAAAAAATATGGACATTATCATTCAGTCTCTCGGATTCAAACACAGCGAAAATCTCGAAACATTTATTCATGAAAAACTTGGCAAGCTCGATCATCAAACCAATAACATTATCCGCGCACAGGTTACTTTGTTCCAGGGCTCGGGTGGTAACCAGCAAAATTATTGCGAGATAAGATTAGAAGTTCCGGGCAACGACCACTTTGTAAAAAGAAGTGATGAAGTGCTGGAGACCGCCATTTTAGATTCCGTTGAAGCACTGCAAAATATTGTAAGGAAAGCAAAGGAAAAAGACATCAGCCGCAGGCAGGCTAATGTTGATGCAGATCAATTATAAACTTATTGCCTGTACAAATTCATTAATGGCAAATCAAAAAACAATCCCGCCCGAACACTGAATGCGGTTTCTGCTTTTGCAGCAGGATCCTTTGAAAACTTTCGGAGTTCGGGTGTGTATTGCCCTCCCACAGATATACAAAGCGGCAAATTACGGATGCCCCACTGAGCATGCAGGCCCGGGCTTATCACCTGTGCAAACGAAACTTTTTGCGGCAATGCATTTTCTGAGCCAGAGCTTATGCGATAAGAAACGGCCGCACCAATATCAATAATGGAAAGGGTTAGCATGAAATTCTTTTCCTTTTTCACCCGCAGATCGCCCTGCCTGCTTATAAATGCATTTTCGCTTACCGCATTCGTTTTTTTACTGCGCCCCCAACTTACGCTAAAACCTATGGGTGCGGAAAGTCCATAAACCAATCCCGGGTCAGAATAATTTAATGCGCCGTTTAGCCTGAACTCGGTACCGGCAAAAGCTCCTACATAAGCATTCAAATCGATTGAAATGCGCCTGCCTCGTTTTTGTTTATACGATAACGGAGGATTGGCATACGATGCAATTACGCGGCTAAGCGTTCTGCTGTCGCCAGCGCGCCTAACATCGTTTATAAAAGAAACCGTTCGGGTAAGTGTATTGTAATTGTTTGTGTAAATACGGTTGGTAAACTCGTCTAATCTTTCAATGTTTTCTCTTATAAAATTGTCCAGCTTATTTTGATCCGTCATTACGGATGCTACAAAATTTTTGATGGCTGAATTTTGGAGCGCTGTTATAAATTGCCCGCGGGAATTTTCATATTGTTCATGCTTTTGCAAACGAAGAGGCTCTTCTGCAACCAGGTATGATTTGTAGGCTTGCACCACTGTATCAAACTGAAGCGAATATTGTTTGATGGCTGTTTGATAGTTGGCTACAAAGGCATCCATTTTTTCGCCGGGCTTTTTTACGGTTTTTAAAAAAGCGATGATGGTTTGACCTTTTTTAATGTTGGCTTCCGATACAACATCGTCCAGAATATGTATGGTCCGGTCGAATGCCACGGTATAATCTTTTTTCTCCAGCGCTTCATAAACCTCGCATAAATGTTCGTACGTATCTATAATTTTTGATAAGGTTTGAGGGCTCATAATTTTATTGGAAGCGGTTTCCATTATGGCGTTCTTTTCTTTAAAACCACCTACCACTATTTTAAATAACTGCGGCAAAAAGCTCCAGAAGTTCTCATTGGTTTTTATAACTGTACCAGTCGATAGCTGGTCTTTAAGTACCTGCTGGTTGTTTTGAAATTGATTGATGACGTAAAAAAACTGTCCCATCCATCCCTTCAGATCTTTCAGGTTCATTAGTGTGCCTGTTGAGGTCCAACTACCTTTTACATGAAGAAAGGTGCCTACTGTTTCAGCGTATTTTTTACTCAATAATTCAAACATAACCACAAACTCTTCGGGACTTAACTTATTAAAGTCGGAATAGCTTATCCAAAACTTGTTTTTGTCCACCGAATAAAATTCTTCATTCACCATATTAAATAACCGGATAAATTTGGTGAAGAGTGAAAGTTTATCTGCAGGTTCGTCTGCATATTTCTCGTTAAGTAATTGCACAATATCAATAATGTTCCCCTTTTGAGATGATAGAACTGCAAGTTCTATACACTGGTGCAAAAAATCGAACGTTGGGTTTCCTTTGTATTTTCTAAAAAAGTATCCCAGTTTGTTATCGTAGCCCGCTACGCGCTGAGGTATTAAAATAAAATCTTCGGCAAAAGCCTGTTGCCATACGCTGCCAAAATTGGGCATTTCATAACTGCTGTAAGTTGAAAAAAGCCGTATGGTTTCGGGGAAAAGATTGAGTAAAGTAGAGTCGCTTTTCAGCGCTTTTTTTATTTGTTCTATGAAGGTAAGCGCCGTCTCCAGCTTAACACGATTTGCAAGATAGATGGCCAATGCATCAATCAGCTCACTTTGGGTTGGCAGGTTTAGGCGCTGTGCATTGTTTTGTTCGTTCAGGTCTTTTGTTTGAATGGCAACTTTTTCTTCCTGGCTCATTTTAACCTGGACGTCTTTCGAAAATTGCTCCGGGGTTTGATCGTTCGAAAGCCTGTCGATGCTTGCTTTGAGTTGATTAGAGCGGTTATAAACATTCAATACATCCTGGCAAAAAGCCTCTTTTTTTACTGCCTGGTTTTTACGCCCTTCGTCTAAAGTGGCCTTTATATCATCGTACATGGTTGTAAGGATTTCGGCAGACAACGAGTCTATCGAAATTTCTGCTGTGTCAATATAAGTTGCATACAGCTTTAAAAAAACCTGCTTATTCCTTTCAATATGTAATCTATCGGGCTTAATTTTTTCAAGTGCTACTGCATCTGCAAACACCTTGTTTTCTTCTATTTGTTTTATGAACGCCTGTAACGTTTTAAGCGAATCTTTTTTGAGATTATCGAACCTGGAAAGGTTTGCCACATTGTCGATCTCCCTCAATATGTTTTCGCAATTTTGGTCGGGCACTTTTAATTGGACGATCACTTTTTGCAGTGATGGAAAGGAGTCGAAAAATCGCCTGAACGTAATGCGGTTACTGTTTTGTGTGAATGCCAGCTTTTGCACCGGTGTTAAATACTTGCCCAATATTCCCACGGCTTCCGAAGTTCGTTTTATATCATCTGACAGAGAGATGGCTACCAATTTTTTTGCATCGTAAAAAGCATTTTGTGCAAATAAACATTCATTAAAAACAACAAAAGCCATTAGTACAATGATTGCCTGTTTCATGGTTCGCAGCGTTTTAAAAGGTTGGATATTACATTGATAGGATGGAGACAAGTAAACTAAGGACTCTCCTTAGCTCCTTTCATTTTAGAGAAAACTACTTTCCGTTTCATGCCAAGCCTGTTCTCATTATAATAATCGAAAAACCAGGAATAAGTTTCATCAAGCGGCTTATCAAAACCTTTGGCGGCGCCAGCTCTCTCTTTATTCAACATTCGCAAATACCGCGGCCAAAAGTGCTCAAACATCCGGCTGAATTCAGTTAGATAAATATCAGCTACACGCGTATTGCCTTTAACTACAATCGTATTTTCATCGTTTCGAGTAATAGATACCGTGCTGAAGTTAGCGGAACCACTTACCACAATAGGTGTTTGGCTCAACGGATCAATTAAAAAGAATTTATTATGCACATACCTTATGCCTGCCTCGGTGGTAGTGCTGGCGGTCATTTCCCGAACCCATTGTTCAACCGGATCGCTTAATACTGCGCCGGCAGTTACCATCAGGTCGCGGTCGTTACTTTTTACACTTTTTGCCTCGGCTGCTTTCTCAAATAATATATAACGCAGGTACTCTTTATCATCGGCAAAAACATTTCTAAACTCATCTTCAATGTTAAATGGAAAGATCATACAAACCATTTCCTTTGCATTCAATATCAGGTCAGCATAATTGGATAAATGTGCAGCAGACTTCCTGGGGCTGAAAAATACATAAGTGCCATTCTTTAGTTTTTTCAAATCAGTATCGGCCTGCACCTTCTCATTCACCTCTGCAATTACAGCGGTTTTCGGATTGTCCTTTACCGTTTGCCAATAAGTGAAATATTGTTTTGCGATGGTTTCATCTTTTATCCAATGCCCGGTATTGCTGTGGCCAAAAATGCCCGTTAATGTAAGATTGGTTGAACCGGTCCATACTTGTTTGGGAACGTTGTTCTCACACAATATCATGAACTTGTTGTGCGGCTGGCTTACAATAGTTCGGCCTTTACAAAAGGCACCAATACCGGCGGAAGCTATTGCCGCTTCGTTCTTTGCTTTTTGGCCGGATTGTGCACTATAGCGGATTTCAACGGTAGCCCCGCTGTTGATGATCGTTTTAATTTCCCCCAAAAAGCCATCGTATTGAAACTCGTAAAACACGCAATAAAGTTGAAACTTACTGCCCTGCGCCTGCCTGATAAATTCAAGGAGGCCGTTGGTCCATAATTCTCTTCCCAATAAATCGAACGCCTTTTGTTTTTGAACAGGCGGTAGTTCGGTAATCAGTTTTCTATCGAATCTCTTGTTGTACGCTTGCGAGCCTGTTACCCCATAATTAAAATAAACCGAGTGAACGCCGGTATTCAATTGTTCCATGGTAACCGTTATTGTTCCCGAAAATTTAATGGCGAATTTTCGTGCGGTACCATACATGGCGTTTATGGTATAAGTGTAAGTTTGACCGGGGTCGGCTTCATAATCTTTCCAAAAATAAGTTTGCACAAGCGATACCATTTTCAACCGTTGATCGGTAATAGTTGAGTCGATGATGAGAGAATTAAAATGCTTGCTGCCATTCAACTTCCTGATTTTTCCCAGGCTATCCTTTCGCTCAATATCAAAGCCGATAAATTCTTTGTTATTCACTTTAGTTTTTGCCAGGTCAAACGAAAGGAGAACGGTTTGCGTGCCGGCGACAGCATAAATCTTTACATCGCCCTTGGTGCTTTTAAATCGCATGGCAGTAGTTTTTGTAGTGATGGATCGGATGGAGAGAATGGTAAACTCACCTTTAAAATAGTGGTTGTAATCCGTAGATGCAAGTATGACCTGAGAAGCTAATATTATGAGCGAAATTGCTGGTCTCTCTAGTAACCCAAAATGAAAAAGCCGGGCATATGCCCGGCCGTTAAATTAAACGTTAGTATTTATGACCTATATCTCCTCGTCGCTATCAATATCGTTGTTTGCATCTTCCGGCGACGGATGCTTAATATAATTCTCCACCTGCTTATCTACAGAGTTATCTCCTTCGCCGGGTATGTTACTATCGGCTTCGTTCTCCCATGTACTGCTCTGTTCTGTTATTCCTTCTTTTTTGCTAATAACACCCTGCTCAGTTGGCTGGCCAATGTTACTGGTATTACTGGGGTCGGGAGGCGCCTCGCCATGTTGGCTTACTGCGGCATCAGGTATGTTTTTATTTTCGGGCTCGTTTTGCGTATTCATGGCATCTTGTTTAAACATTACGAAATAGTATTACAGCAGCGTAGTGGAAGCAGTATCACCCATGATAAGTCTGTCTATTTCCTCTGGTGAGTCCAACACTTCCAACCCGAATTTTTCTGTAAAAAAAAGTTCGGTCACAATGTTGCCGTCTTCATTTTTCTTTGCGTAGTAGTACAAAATCTGGTCGGCATTTACATGTACTGTTGTACCGGAAAGATTGAGTTTAATAATTACAGGCTTCATTGTTATGGTTTGAGATTATGTATAAAAGAATCAAGCCACGAGGGACTGCATCAAAAGTATAATTTTCACTTAAGATTAAAGTGCATTGATTGGCAACTGGCGTTTGTTGTTACATTGCATACTATGAAAAAATACATTTTCGTTACCGCCTTGCTCGGTATTGTTAGTTTGCAAGTGATTGCGCAAACCATTACACCACAGGAAGCCGCCAAACATATTGGCGAAAAACAAACCATTTGTGGCAAAATTTTCGGCGGCAGATTTTTTGAAAAGTCTGACAATCCGAAAACACTTTTGAATATGGGCGGGGCTTATCCAAACCATCTCATCACTATTGTAATAGAGGGTGACACCCGGAAAAAGTTTACCGTTAAGCCGGAGGAATTTTATGCCAACAAGGAAGTATGTGTAACGGGTGAAATAAAAGATTTTAAAGGCAAGCCTGAATTACATGTAACCGAGGTTGCGCAAATAAAACTTGCCGAGCCAGTAAAGCAATAACTTACAGAACATAGGGTTGATCCGCTATTTAACTGGTAGCGGATTTTTTTGTGGTCATATTTTCCAAATCGCACAATTTCTGCCGATTTCATTTATCCTATCTTTACCCAACACAAATACAACTTAATATTTTGACTTTTAGAGATTTTGGTTTTGACGAAAGATTGCTGGATGGTATTGATTCAACCGGGTATGAAAATGCAACTCCGGTTCAGGAACAGGTTATCCCGCACATTATGGAAGGCAGGGATATTATCGCTTCCGCTCAAACCGGAACCGGCAAAACGGCCGCTTTCCTTTTACCTGTAATTCATAAGATCATTACTTCGGCTAACAGCCACGACGATCATATTAACGCACTCATTATTGTACCAACCAGGGAACTCGCTATACAAATAGCGCAAAACCTTGAAGGGCTTTCTTATTTTACCAGCGTTAGTTCTATAGCTGTTTATGGTGGAGGAGATGGCGCTTCTTTCTCACAGGAACGGTCGGCGCTTTCAAAGGGAGCGGATATAGTGATTTGCACGCCCGGCAGAATGATTGGTCACCTGGCAATGGGGTATGTTAAGCTAAAGCAACTGCAATATTTGGTTTTAGATGAAGCAGATCGCATGTTGGATATGGGATTTAACGACGATATCATGAAGATCATTTCGTTTTTACCAACAAAACGCCAGAACCTTTTATTTTCCGCCACGATGCCTGGTAAGATACGAGAGCTTGCGCGTAAAATTCTGCACAACCCGGTTGAAGTAAACATATCCATTTCCAAGCCGCCAGAGAAGATTGTTCAGGAAGCATTTGTTGTGTACGATTCGCAAAAGTCGGCATTGGTGAAATACCTGCTGAAATCGAAGGATTTTCAAAGCGTACTCATCTTTTGCTCGAAGAAGAATAATGTAAAAGACCTGAGCCGCGATTTGAAACGATCTGGTTTTTCTATTGAAGAAATACATTCGGATCTTGACCAGAACATGCGGGAGCAGGTACTGGCCAGTTTTATAAATCATCGTTTAAAAATATTGGTGGCTACGGATATACTTTCAAGAGGAATTGATATAGATAACATTGACCTTGTTATAAACTACGATGTGCCCAATGATGGTGAAGATTATGTACACCGTATAGGACGTACAGCGCGTGCAGAAACCGATGGCACCGCTTATACCCTCATTAACGAGAAGGAACAAAACAAATTTGCGGCCATTGAAGAATTGCTTGGCAAACCAGTGCATAAATCAAAAGTGCCGGCGCAGTTTGGAGATACCCCTCCCTATCATCCACGCCCTGCAGGTAAGGTGCGACCAAAGTTTAATAATAGCAGAAGGAGATAAAAAAGGAACGTTTAACCGCAGAGAGAAAGAGTCGGAGAGATGTCGCGGAGTCTTTTACTTATGTTTTCTCTGCGTTTCCTACGCTGCCCGCTTTTCCGCGGTAAAAAAGTCCGCCCAGTTCCCAAAGCAACCAGCTTACTACAACCACATATTCTAACCCCACTAACCACAAGCTCTCCTTAACCGGAACAAAATGGTATGCATAGTAACTAAGTGTTACAACGTACGACCAGGCTAAGGCAAACCTATACCTTGTAAACACACTTAATGCAACAGGCATTACAATATACCATGGATGAACTGTTGTACTGCACAGGTAATACACTGTAACGATCAATAATGCTTTCGCAAAAAACTGCACCGTTGTGAATTCAGGTTTAGGAAAAGAAATAAGAAGTATGGTTATCGTGCTAACAACGGCAAGCCAGGGACCTGCCCAGGCAATAATATTATATCCGTTTAACTGGTAACCTAACCATCGCACCAGGTAGTACAGGCTTGCATTAAATTCAAATTTTGTAAAGAAGAGGTCAATGCTTGCGAAGAAGCTTTTAATGGTTTGCTCATCCAACATAAACAAGAACAAAATCAAAGTAACGGCACCGCTGATCACCGAAAAGATCATTCCTTTTTTCCAACCAAGTTTGGCAATAATTAACGGTATAAAAATTACCGGAACTAACTTGGTACATATGCTTAATCCTAACGCAACAGCCGAAAGATGTTTTTTCTTCTTAAGAAACAGGTACAGGGACAACAACATAAAGAAGATCATGGCTGCTTCAAAATGTACATTACCCATAAGCTCTGTAATAACCAGCGGATTTAAAATGTAAATCAAAGACCAATGTTCGGGCAGCTTTAGCCGACGAAGAATTACGGGCAATAAAAAAATGTTCCCAACTTCAGCCAGTAGTATGAAACCTTTCAGGCAAACGATGCCCGCATATATATTTGTGGGAAAGCACTTGCCCGCAAACCAAAAAGCAGCTTGCATTACAGGCGGGTAAATGGTAAAATAGCCGGGAGAGTTTAGCTGTGCAAACAGTTGAGGCGTTAAGCCTGTTACAACTTTTGAGGAAGCCACCAGGTTTGCCGGTAACTGGCTGAAAGGATTGATTCCGCTGGCGGATAATCTTCCATCCCATATAAATCGATATACATCATCCGATAGATTGGGGACCGAAAAAAGGAGCAGCAACCTGAATAAAATACCCGCTGTAATCAACTGTTTAAAATATACTTCCGCAAAGTATTGGGTGATAAAAAAATAACCTGCAAATAATATGGTGAACAAACCGAACACCTGGATAAAGTTTGAACGGAGTGTTTGGTAACAAAGCAAATAATAGCCAGCTGCCATTAACAGCAATAAGGTAAAAAACAAACAACGCCTCATTACCATTTTATTCATAACGCAGTAGTTGCAGTGAATCGCGGTATAGAGAATCTGCATTTGCATTGTGTTTCCAATAAGGGAGCCAGATAGATTTTTTCAGGCTTGCGGTTGTAGTCAACATCTTTTTATTGTCTACAAAACCATCGGGGTAGGTTTCATCCCAACCGATTATCTCATTTGGAAAAACATTATTGAAATGAATGTTTATCGTTCTTTTCAATGCAGGGTATTCAATTTTATAGGTGGAGGAATGACGGTTGCTGTCTAGGTTTTTAACAACTGTAGTAATTGCGTCCTCTTCCCGTATTGGTGTATGGGATAGCCTCTGCCACATTAAGCCGGGTATCAGTTTAATATTGCCTTCGGGTAATGTATTTGGGTTTAAACGTATTCGGTTCCATAATTCATCTTCAAGCAATGTTGCTTTAATTTTTAATTGTTGCGCACCTTCTTTTTCAAAATAAGAATGTAATTGCCAATCGTATTTATCGCCATGTAATTGTAACTGAGAGAAAGTATGCCCGCACCACTCCTGGGCAGAGCAATCTGCTTTAATTGTTTGTTGCTTTCCATCAGAAGAAACGGGAGTGAAGGCAGAAACCATCATTGAGTAAGGGTAAATACCGGTGAAAAATTTCTTTGTAAAATTTGTCTTCATCACACGCACCTTATCGTTCGTTTTATCGGGCTCATCCAGCTTCACCAATTTACTGGTAGAAAAATCCTCGGTTACAAAGAGGAGAATGGCTTCTCCTTTTCGCAGCTCGCCATAACGTGCCTGTGTAAGATCGTAGCTGTTTATTTCTGCGTTGCCTGTGTACCACCGTTGTTTAAATTGCTCCGTTGGTTGAGAGAAGCTTTTTGCACCCGGAACTTTTGGTTTACAGGTTGTAACTAATAAACTAAATGATATAATAGGGATGATATAATTTTTATAGACCATTTTACTTTCTATTTTTTTGCGGGAAGATTTCCAAGTATGAACGTTTAATAGCCATAACCACCCCCTCCTGATTTAAAAGGATGGAAATGCGGCAAAGTGGTTTCATAAGATTGATAGCTTAATTTTTTATCTGAAGCCACCTGCTAAGCCGGTACCCAGTAAAACCGAACAAAAACCAAACACCTGCACCGTGCAGTTTCCCCTTCTTTTCAAGGAGGGAGACCGATTTTTTGCTACCCATAAAGTCAGTGGTGTCTACACTTTGCAAAATACCGATACTTAAATATTGTTGTAATAATTTTATAACCCGCCATTACCGTTCCTTTAACCGTGCCGCTGATTTTTGAAATCCCAATACGTTTGCGATAATTAACGGGCACCTCCTTTATTTTCATTTTTAGTTTGGCAGCCTTTAACTGCATTTCAACAGTCCATCCATATGTTGTATCGTGCATATTTAGCAGCAGCAATTTATCGTACCTGATTGCACGAAACGGTCCGAGGTCGGTATAAACAACGCCATACATTTTTTTAATTAATCGCGTAGCCAACCAGTTGCCAAAAACCTGCTGTGGTGTCATGGAACCATGTTCTTTAATACCCAGCGCCCTTGAACCAATGATCATATCATAACCTTCTTCAATTATAGGTTGAATAACTTTTGGCATCTCCTCGGGATGATCAGAATAATCGGCATCAATAAAAACAACAATGCCGGGCGATGGTTGTATTTGTTTAATGTATTCAATGCCTTTTAAACAGGCATATCCATATCCAGGTCGTTCCTCGTGCAGTACGGTTGCTCCTGCATTTCGCGCATTTAAGTCTGTTGCATCGTTTGAGTTATTGTTTACCACTATTACCTCCTGAACAAGCCCGGCAGGAATATCGTTCACAACCCTTGCCACGGAATTTTCTTCGTTGTAAGCAGGAATGATAACGACTATTGAGTTTTCAAGTCTGGGTTGCTTTGTCATGAAGGGTGCGACTGTTATACTTTCATTGTGGTACAATGAAGTGGTAAAAGTTGTCGATTAAGTTGTTGCTTTATTTGTAACGCGAGTTTCAGTATCAAACCAATCGTAGCCGAGCAAAGTGACAACTGTAAAAGAGTGCGACGCAAGACCGAGGCTATGAAAAACAATGCGGGTACCATAATTATTTTTAATCACCTGTTTGTTTCACTGGTATCTTTTTCATTTTTCTTTCCTGCATACTCCACACAAAAACCATGATAAAGCCGGTTGCCGCCATTAGCAAAAACGGAACACTTACATAGTTTTTTAAATACACGGCCTGAACAATACCATAAGTAAAGTAAAGAGCAAATAAACCTTCTGTAATAGTGAGCCAGCTTAGCTTTTGCTGCACGTACTGGTTACTGAAAGTGTTTTGTTTTTTACCGGTCATATTAAATTTAGGGGTGCGGATGAAGCCACTTTTTTTACCGAAATAGCCTTCCAGCACACCAATGGCATTGTTTAAACTCAAGCCCAAATATAACGACATGAAAAGGGGAAAGGTTTTTAAAAAACCGGGCAGTTTATTGCTGATTGTACCCGCTGAATTTTTTGAATAGGCAATGCTGTAATGAAGACCAAAAACAAAAAAGCTAAATACTGTGAACGTGACGTACTTAAAATATAAACTATAACTGGGATAGTGTTCCTTAACAAATAGAAGCGGAACGGTAAGAAGAGCGCACGTTATAATGCTAACAAAACCCAGGTTGTTAACAAGGTGAAAAACGCCATGCCA
Source organism: Segetibacter sp. (assembly GCA_031424735.1). Lineage (GTDB taxonomy): Bacteria > Bacteroidota > Bacteroidia > Chitinophagales > Chitinophagaceae > Segetibacter. The sequence goes on along the minus strand of JANPIA010000388.1, from coordinate 33,650 downwards.
TTTTACATTGAAAGGTTGCCGGGAAAACAACAATGTTTTAAGATGCTTTTTTGCGGTTTCGGCTCCACCCTTTGTCCAGCGGAACTGCTGGGACTTTAATGCGCTAATGAGTGGTGGCAATTCTGCGGGTGCAGTAACGTTTTCAAGGTATTTAAATTTCCATCCTTTTAATTGTGCACGGTAACTTAGGTCAAGGTCCTCCGTTAACGTGTCTGCCTGCCAATTGCCAGCATCTATAATACATTGCTTTCGCCAAACGCCGGCGGTGCCGTTGAAGTTGATGAAAAAACCAGCGGCGTTTCTTCCGTTTTGTTCAATACTAAAATGCCCGTCTAGCGCCATTGCCTGCAAGTTGGTGAGGAGCGAATTATTTTTATTTACATGAGACCAACGCGTTTGTACCATACCTACCGCACTATCAGAAAATGATGGGATCGTTTGTTGTATAAAGTCGGGCGAAGGAATAAAGTCGGCATCAAAAATAGCAACGAATTCGCCGCTTGCTTTGGATAGCCCATTTTTTAAAGCGCCTGCTTTATAGCCCTCCCTGTTATTACGTTGGATATGTTGGATATTAACGCCACTGCTCCTCAACGCTTTTATTTTATCAGCAATGAATGTTGATGTTTCATCTGTAGAATCGTCTAGTACCTGTATTTCCAGTTGTTGTTGTGGATAGCTTAACGAGGCAACTGCGTTGAGCAATCGTTCGGCTACATACATTTCGTTATAAAGCGGGAGTTGAACAGTTACCTTCGGTTGGAATATTACAGAAGAGGATAGACCGGTTTCTTTTTGAGAGGCTTTTAAGTAATGGTAAATAAGGTGTGCGTCGGAAATACTATGTAAGAAAATAAACAACATTGCGGCTCCATACACTACCATAATCACATTTACCGCTACATCCATCATAATTGTTGTTTACAGCCATAAAGGTATTACAATAGAGAAAGGATTGTAAGGTTGCCTTAATATCGACGAATTAGCCCGGCTTATTATTGCTCATTCAAAGCCCAGTCGTAATCGTTATAATCAACCGAAGTTTTGCTGCTGATGTTGACGGACGAATACTTGTTGATGAAGTTGACCACACCGCCATTCTTTTTAAAATCACCTTTATACCACGAAAATATTTTGGAAAGCCGGGCTTTAGCCGCGGTAATGTCATTCTTCGTTTTATCTGCCAGGAAACGCTTGCCGGCATCATCCAACTGCGCTTCTAATCTATCTGCAGTATAAGCTTCGTTACGCAAAGCAGGGCACGACATAGATGCACAATTCACCGCAAAATGTATCCGCGCATCGTCCCATTTTTTACGCAATGTTCCGCTTTCAATATTGTTAAGGTCCATTTTTTTGCCGTTGATGTTGATGAACTTAATATCCCAGGCTGTGTTGATCTTATAGATAGAGCCTCCAATTTCTTTAATACTCTTAACCGGGTAATGCTTTAATATTAGCGATACAGTGAACGCGTTATAAGCATTGATCCAAAAAGCTTTTTGTTCATTGTCACTCCAACTATCTTTCGGACCGTTGTCGCTTAATAATTTTAAATAACTGTCGAGTTCCCCTTTATCTTTTTGAAAACCTTTGTAATTCACTAAGCCCATCTTATCTACATGTTTTTTCACCAGTTTGTCCCATTGTTGATGCGATGGGGCTTTTTGGGCAAATGTTACCTTAGAAAACGTGAACAAAACAAACGCTAAAACCAATAATTGTCTCATAACAGAATTTAATAATCCCGAATCCCCGGGTGTAGAAATTACGGGGTAATGGCGTACATAGATGTTAATATCCATCAAAACTCTGTATGGTTGCACAGGTTTTCTTTTTGGACCGTGTACCCCGAAACCTCAACATGAAATACTTTATTATTTTTACTTTTCTACAAATGATACCATCCACAAACATCTCACCACACGAAATTCTTAAAAATGTTTTTGGTTACGACGATTTCAGACATAACCAGCAACAAATCATCGGGCATATCTTAAGCGGCAAAGATGCTGTTGTGCTTATGCCAACAGGCGGAGGAAAAAGTTTGTGCTACCAGCTACCTGCTATGTGCTTGCCGGGTGTTACAATCGTAGTTAGTCCACTGATTGCTTTAATGAAAGACCAGGTGGATTCCCTGGTGGCAAGTGGCGTAAAAGCGGCTTTTTTAAATAGTACCCAGGGAAATTATGAACAACAAAATATATCACTGCAACTTCAGCGCAACGAATTAAAATTATTATACGTTGCCCCCGAAAGGTTGTTAGGCAGCGAAGCACAGTTCATCAATTTTCTAAAATCCATCAATGTTTCTTTATTCGCCATTGATGAAGCACACTGTATAAGCCACTGGGGGCACGACTTTCGCCCTGAATACCGGGTGCTTGGTGAACTGAAAAAGCAATTTCCTTCCTTACCTGTAATTGCCCTTACGGCTACCGCTGATGATCTTACCAAAAACGATATCATAGATAAACTCGGGCTTACGGATTATAAGGTTTTCGAAAACAGCTTCAACCGGCCCAACATTTATTATTACGTAAAACCGAAGAAGGATTATTTTGATCAACTTGTAAATTACTTGCTGGATCATAAAGAGGATAGCGGTATAATTTATTGTCTGAGCAGGGTAAGCACCGAAAAATTAACCGAAGAATTAAAAACCTATGGCATTAATGCAGAGGCCTACCATGCAGGTCTTGAAAAGAATTTGCGAGACGAACGGCAGGATAAATTTTTGAAAGATGATGTAAGAATTATGGTGGCTACTATTGCTTTTGGCATGGGCATTAATAAAAGTAACGTTCGGTTTGTTATTCATGTTGATCTTCCCAAAAATATTGAAAGTTATTACCAGGAAACCGGGCGTGCTGGCAGGGATGGACTACATAGCGAAGCCCTGTTGTATTACAGTACCGGCGATGTTATGAAGCTGAAAAAATTTGCTACCGTTGAAGGCAACACTGCGCAAAGCAAAATAATGCTGCAAAAGCTTGACAAAATGGCTACGTTTTGCGAAATAAGGACCTGTAGAAGAAAGTATCTCTTAAACTATTTTGGGGAGGAAGCCACGAACGATTGCAACAGTTGCGACGTATGCCTTAATAAACCCGAAACCCACGATGCTACTGTGATTGCGCAAAAAATATTAAGCACTGTAGCACGAATAAATGAACGGTTTGGTATGTTATACGTAGTGGACGTTTTGTGGGGAAGCAATAGCGAAAGAATTCGTGCTGAACACAAACAACTTTCGGTATTCGGTATAGGGAAGGACATGCCCAAAGATCAATGGAAGTATTATACAAAGGAATTGTTGAATGCTGGTTATCTCCTGCAAAGCGACGATGAATTTCCGGTGCTTAAGCTAACCGAGAAAAGCCGACAGGTTTTATACAAACAGGAAAAAGTGTTTCTTTCAAAACCAATGGAAGTAAAGATTGCGAAAGAGCCACAAATTTTCCAGCAACATTCATACGATAAGGAATTATTCAACCAGCTTAAACAATTAAGAAACATGATCGCCCATGAGCAAAATGTTCCTGCCTATATCATTTTTAGCGACAGCTCCATGTTGGATCTTGCAACATACCTGCCTGCTACGCTAAACGATTTACATAAAATTTCGGGTTTCGGCGAATTCAAAATTCAACAGTATGGCAAGGTGTTTTTGGATTTGGTGCTTACTTATTGCAGGGAGCAAAATTTACCCACACAAATTCATCTCAAAAATTCTAAAAGAGAAAGAAAAATCTCCGTTGTTAAAAAAGAACGCTCAACCGAAACCACCAATATCTCTCTTCAACTTTATAAACAAGGTAAAAGCATGGATGAAATAGCCGAAGAAAGAAACCTTTCAATCATTACGATTCAAAATCACCTTGCCTATTACATTTCTACCGGGGAGTTGAAAGTTGAGGATTTTGTGAGTTCACAAAGGCGAGAAGTAATCAATATGATGATAGGCAAATTGGGAACAGAAAGCCTGAGGAATTTGAAAGAGAATTTACCACCCGATTATACCTATAGCGAAATCAAAATGACCATTGCGTCAAATGAACTTTAATGATGGCTAACTTTTGGTTGGACAAGCGTTAGTACTCCTCTCATCATCGTTGCTTCGCCCTCTTGTACAGTTGGGGCTTAATGGAACAGAACTCGTAATACCAAAATATCATTTAAATAATTGAAAATCAATTATTTAAGAATTTTATCTTCCCATGTAAACCATTAATATTTGGACATCACTTGGGTTAACTCCACTTATCCTGCTGGCTTGCCCCAACGTTCTCGGTTTAATTTTCAAAAACTTCTGCCTTGCTTCATTTGATAAAGAGGCAATCCTATCATAGTTGAAAGCATCTGGAATTAAAAGGTCTTCCAAATGGCTCATCTTCTCAACAAGCTCTTTTTCTTTGTTTATGTAAACTTCGTATTTAACCTGAATTTCGGCTTGCTCCAAAGTATCAACGTTAAAGGCGCCTAATGCCAATTGTAAGGTATCCGACGATTTCATCATCTCCTTAAGGTCCAAATTTGGGCGGAGTAATAACTGAGAAATCTTTTGTTTCTGCATTATCAAAGCTGAACCGATGCGCTCTAAATACGGATTGATTTCTTCTGGCTCCACTGAACAACTTTTCATCAATTCTTTAACCCGTTCTACACCTGAACGCTTATTTATCACCATTTCCATCCTCTCCTGGGAAGCAAGTCCCATTCGGTAACTAAGTTCTGTTAACCGTAGATCTGCGTTGTCCTGCCTGAGCAAGGTCCTGTATTCAGCCCGGCTGGTAAACATCCGATATGGTTCATCTGTTCCCTTACTTATAAGGTCGTCTATTAAAACGCCTATGTATGCCTGGCTTCTTTTTAAAACAAAAGGCTCTAACTCATCTGACTTAAGGTGTGCGTTAATTCCAGCCATAAGACCTTGGCAGGCTGCTTCCTCATACCCTGTGGTGCCATTGATTTGCCCTGCAAAAAACAGATTCTCAACCTTCTTGGTTTCTAAGGAATATTTTAGTTGTGTCGGGGGGAAAAAATCATATTCAATAGCATAGCCTGGACGGAACATTTTACAATTCTCAAATCCTGGTACAAGCTGTAAAGCCTTGTGTTGTACATCCTCTGGTAACGAAGTTGAAAACCCGTTCACATAAATTTCAATCGTATTAAAACCCTCTGGTTCTACAAATAACTGGTGCCGTTCCCTGTCTGCAAACCGGTTTATTTTATCTTCTATACTAGGGCAATACCTGGGTCCAATTCCATCTATTCTACCCTGATACATTGGACTTTTATCAAAACCCGTCTTCAACGTGTCGTGTACCGCCGGGTTTGTATAGGTTATATGACAAGGCTTTTGTTGTTCCGCGCCAATTTTCTGGATCGGCAAATAGGAAAAACCAACAATCTCACTATCGCCTTCCTGAATTTCCATTTTACCATAGTCCAAACTTCGTCCGTCAAGGCGCGGGGGTGTACCTGTCTTTAATCTATCGCTTTCAAACCCAATCGATACTAATTGCTCTGTTATACCGGTGGAAGATTTCTCTCCTATCCTGCCCCCGCCAAATTGCTTTTCTCCAATATGTATAATGCCGTTTAAAAATGTTCCACTGGTTACAACTACTGCTTTGGCTGCAATGTGGTGCCCCAATCCGGTAACCACACCGCTACATTTTTCATTTTTGATAATTAACGATTTCACCGTATCCTGATAAAAGTCTATTCCTGCTATGCTTTCCAGTATTTCCCGCCATGTTTGAGAAAACAATGCCCGGTCGCTCTGTGCCCGCGGGCTCCACATTGCAGGACCTTTACTTTTATTCAGCATTCTAAATTGGACTAAACTTTTATCGGTAACAATCCCGCTAAATCCACCCATGGCATCAATCTCCCGTACAATTTGTCCCTTTGCAATACCTCCCATCGCGGGGTTACAGCTCATTTGAGCAATGGTTTGCATGTTCATAGTGATTAGCAGCACCTTGCTGCCCATATTTGCGGAAGCTGCAGCAGCTTCACAGCCTGCATGTCCAGCGCCAACGACAATAACATCATATTCAATAAACATAAAACAAAGATAGGCTAAGTGGGAAGTGTTGTTTCACGTGAAAATTACGGTATAGACTGTGCACATGAAAAATCTTGTACCACGAACACCTGAGAATTGTTATGCTTAGATATTCCAATTCCAATCTCAGTATAATATGGATTCAATAAGGTGTTTCTATGTCCTAAATCAGGTACCCCCTCGTCCAAAAAAAGAAGAATCAGAGATAAAACGGGATTGGGGTTTCCCAAACTCAAATTTTCAGCCGCACATTTGATAATCCCGGCATTTGCCACACGTTGCTGAAACGGAATTCCTTTGGTGGATGTATGGGAAGGCGGCAAACCGTTCTTAGCAATGTCTTTCGCATGTGCAAGCGACAGCTTCATCAATGTCGCGTTTATTGACATTAACGGCAGGGAAGAAATTGAATACAAATCTTTTTTCAAGCTAACAGCATAAGCTGTGTTCAAGTGTGGATATATTTTCAGCACCGGAAGTATCACACTATCCCAAAATGCCCTGGGATGCGCTCTACTGTAATTTGTCCAATAAAACCAATCCCTATATTCTGACGATATAGAGTTATCCCCTACATGTTTACTCGATTGTAGAATACTCTTATCCGTTTGGGGAAAGGTTGGTAAAGCTCGCACTTCCAATAATATTCGAACTAAAGTTTGAGAGGCGGCTGTAAAGTGAAAAAACAAAACCGTAAAGCAAAGCTTTAATTTCACGTGGAACAAAAATTTCATCAATGGTATTTGTCAAATAAACGCAAATAGTACTCTTCCTTTTGCCTCATAATTGTTATTTCACTTTTCTTTTTGTCGTTGTAACCACACAAGTGTAACGCACCGTGAAAAATCACCCTCGCTAGCTCATTTTCAAATAAAACAAAATGATTAATTGAATTTTCTTTCACACGATCGATGCTTATATAAATTTCGCCAACTATTCCCTCCTCTTGGGCGGTAAGATCGAATGTGATGATATCGGTGTAAAAATGGTGTTTTAGAAACTTCTTATTAATGTTCAATAAGTATTCATCATCACAAAAAACAATCGTCAAAGATTTCAACAAAGTTTTTTCTTCTGTAAAAATCGAACCAAGAAAATTTGAAAATTTCCTCTTTCCTTTCAGTGAAAACACGCTGTTTGTGGTATGAAATTTAATTTTACTCATGGGCGATTTACTCCAAAAATCGTAACAAACCCACAACGAAATCAATATATTTTTGGCGACAAGAAATAGACTATGAAGCTTTCAGAAGTTAGCGTTGGAGCCAGTGTAATCATACGATCATTTGAGAATGATGAAATTTTTATTAAGCTAATGGAGATGGGGTGTATTCCCGGTGAAAAAATTAAGGTGGAACAAGTTGCTCCGTTAGGGGATCCGATTTCAATATCAGTTGCCGGGTATAATTTAAGCCTGCGCCTAAATGAAGCTGAAAATATTTTTGTAGAAGAAATAATTGTTTCATGAAGGTTGGTCTTTACTTCGGGTCCTTCAACCCCATTCATATAGCTCACCTTATCATCGCCAACCACATCGTAAACGAAAACTATGTTGATCAAGTTTGGTTTATTGTTTCACCGCAAAACCCGCTTAAAAAAACTTCGGGCCTGCTAAATGAATTTCAGCGTTTACACTTGGTTAAAACCGCGATAGAAGGAGATAATAAAATGCGAGCATCCGATGTTGAATTTAAACTTCCCCGTCCCTCTTTCACAATTGACACGCTTGTATATTTAGAGGAAAAAAATCCTTCCAATCATTTTAGCATCATCATGGGCGCAGATAGCTTTCAAAATTTGAGCAAATGGAAAAATCACCAGCTCATTATAACAAATTATAAAATTTTAGTATATAACAGGCCGGGCGTTAATGTTATTAATAGCAATGATGAAAATGTAACATTTCTAAAAGCTCCACTATTGGATATTTCTGCCACCCAAATCAGGAATTTGATACGTCAGAAAAAATCAATCAGGTATTTAGTTCCAGAAAGTTGCCGGATTGAAATAGAAAAAGGCGGTTATTATCTTGGAGCCTCACAACAACCAGCCTAAGATTAGAAAGAAACCCACGATAAATGGGGAAGGTAGTTTCGGAACCCTTAAAAGGACGAATGTGATGATAACTGCTAAAAGATTACCCCACTCGAACGGCGATGAGATGGCGAGAAATAACAAAATAGTTGCGCCACACATAATACCCACTACAACTGCATTAATTCCCTCCATTGCCCTGAATACCACCACATATTTTTTTAGGTTTTGCCAAATCGGGTAAAAAAACAGCACTAAAAGCAGACTGGGCAAAAAAATAGCAAAAGCACCTATTACACAACCCAGCAATTGAAACTGTGGACCCATGTGGCGCAACACCATCCCACCAATGAAAGCGGATATTGAAAAAATAGGTCCCGGAAAAGCTTGTACCATACCCGCCCCAGTTAAAAAAGCCTCCGGTGAAAGGTATCTTGTTTTAGTTCTGTTTACATATTGCTCAAACATCATCGGTATCAAAACACCACCACCACCAAAAACCAGACTACCGAAACGATAGAAATTTTCAAACAGGTTAATTGGTTTGCGCATTTCCCAGTTTTGTAATCGGGCTACCTCACTGAGCACACCTGCAATTAAAAAAATGACAAAGAACAACGAAATATTTCCCCATTTAATAGGTTTTGGTTTTTCCGATGGTTTTGGAATACGTTTATCCGAAAAATTACTGATGATGCTGCCTAAAATAATAAGAGCCGGAAATACCCAGGGCGACTTTATAAAAACCGTAACCAATGCGGCACCACACATTATTAAGAATGTTGCAGTGTGCTTAATCGAAATCTTATAACTTTCGAAAGCGGAATAAGCCAAAAATCCCAATGCCATTGGTTGAACAAACCTGAAAATGCGTTGCGCATCGGGACTAATGTATTGTAACAAAAAACTTAGACCTCCCATTAAAACACAAGCTGGCGAAATCCAGATCAACAAAGTTAAACCGGCTAAACCAATGCCCCCACGACGATACCCTATAAGTGTTAGCACCTGGCTGCTGCTGGCCCCTGGTAACAATTGTACAAAGGCATTTAGCTCTAAAAGTTCTTCTTCCGAAATATAATGCTGTTTCTCTACAAACAATTTATACATCCTTACAAAATGCATTTGGGGCCCGCCAAAAGCAGTGAGGCTGTGGTGCAAAACAACCTTTAAGAAAGGTATATGCCGGTGAAGTATCAAAAACAGTTATTAATGATGAGAGAAGGTAATTCAAAATAAGGGTTTGTATTTGAGTACTCAAAATAAAGTGCGAACCCATTAGATCAATGTTCACCAAACTGCGGAAAATATTCGCCTTTAGTTGCGAGGCTCTCCTGTATCGAATTGACAAAGTTTAATACCTTTTCTCAAGCAGACCCAACATTGCTTCTTCCTTATCATCAACCTCCATCAAAACATACCTTGTAACATCGTTAATGATCATTTCATCTAAAATATCTACAAGGTTTTTGTAAGTTGAACCTTTCATAGGTTTAATTAGAAATGTTGCCTGTCGAGGGTCGCCAAACTCTTTTCGAACCAGGCCTTTAAATATATTTATTTCCTTTCGCAACCCTGAATTGCTAAAACCTGTTAGTAAATACGAATTATTAAAAAAACCCTTGTAATAAAACACCCTATCATCACTTCCGATGATTATTGTAAACGTCTTCCTTTCAGAAACGCGGGAAGGATTACTTGTATAGCCTTCGTCGGGTAAATTTAAACTTAATGAAGACGGTTGTGAGATAGCCGATGTAAAAATGAAAAAGGTAATGAGTAAAAAACCAAGGTCAACCAATGGAGTCAAATCAACCCTTGTTGACAGCTTACTTCTTTTTACCAGTGGTGAGGATTGCGACGAAGCGTGTATATCAACCATAACAAATTTTATTATAAAGACGCAGCGTCCAGGCATTTCCACAACAAAAAACCCATCGGGCCAGATGGGTTAGTTTAAATTCAATTCACAGATCAATTACCATATTCACTTAGGAACTTAATGCGCATAATCTTTAGTTGCTCCCACTCATAACCGCCATCTGCTAACTCCTCCTGTGCAACCTGCAACGAAGATGTTTCGCACGTGCGGAAATAATCAATAATTTCTTCTTGTTCGGTATCATCAAGCATATCATCAATAGCATAATCCAAATTCAACTTTGTGCCACTGGCCACAATAGTTTCCATCTCTTCCAATAAAACATCTAACCGCAAATCCTTATTCTTCGCTATAGTTTCAAGCGACATTTTTTTATCAACATTCTGAATAATAAAAATTTTATTGTTGCTTTTATTGGCAACACTTTTCATAACAAAATCATCAGGCTTCTCAATATCATTCTCCTCCACATATTTGGCAATCAGTTCAACAAAAGGCCTTCCATACTTTATTGACTTACCCACACTAACGCCCTGGCACTTTTCCAACTCTTTTAAAGTTGTTGGATACAGAGTAGCCATATCCTGTAACGAGTTTTCAAGAAATAACACAAATGGTGGCAAACCCTTTTTCTTTGCCTCTACCTGGCGAAGCTCCTTCAACATTTCAAACAAGTTATTATCTGCAGCCATGCCAGCTCCTGCTGTGTTATCCCCTTCTTCTTCGTCTTCCGCGTTGGCATCATCAAACTTGTTGTACAAAACAATTTTAAAACTGGTAGGCTTTTTAAGATAAGCCTCCGTGGTGGGTGTAAACTTTAGTAAGCCGTACTCTTCTATATCCTTTACAATTAGGTTATCAAGCAACATCTGCCTAATCAGACTATTCCAAAAGTGTGCGTCCTCATCGTTACCAATACCAAAAACCGGCAAACTATCGTGCCGGTACATTTTAATTTGCGGCGTAAGCCTGCCCATTAAAACGTTTACCACGTAATCAATGGTGAACTTGCCATCCAACGCTTTTACCGCCTTCAATACCTTTACAACATTATCTTTCGCTTCAATTTTTTCTTTTGGCATACAGTTATCACATCCACCGGTATCCTTACAACCCGCGGTATCCCAATCCTCTCCAAAATAATGAAGCAAAATTTTTCTGCGGCATACACTGCTTTCTGCGTAGCTAACTGTTTCGTTAATTAACTGAGCACCCACTTCCCTTTCACTTAATGGCTTATCGCGCAAAAAATGTTCAAGCTTCGAAACATCTTTATGTGAATAATACAAAATACACTTGCCCTCCATTCCATCTCTGCCTGCCCTCCCTGTTTCCTGGTAATAGTTTTCAATCGATTTCGGAATGTTGTAGTGAATAACAAAACGGATGTCTGGCTTATCTATACCCATTCCAAAAGCAATAGTGGCTACAATAACCTGGGTATCCTCCTTTAAAAATAAGTCCTGCCTTTCTGCCCTGAGCTTAGGATCTAAACCGGCATGGTAGGCTACAGCCTTAATTTTATTTGCCACTAAAATTTCAGCCAGTTCTTCCGTTGTCTTTCTGTTTAAAGTATAAATGATACCGCTTTGTCCTTTGTTTTGGGAGATGAAACGAACAATGTTTTTGATGGTCTGGTCTTTCTTAACCTTGGGTTGTATTTCGTAATAAAGATTGGACCTGTTGAACGATGAAATAAAAACATTTGGTTTACGTAAACCAAGGTTTTTTAAAATGTCACTCTGCACTTTAGGGGTAGCAGTAGCGGTCAATGCAATTATAGAAACATCCGGATTAATAATGGTCATCATCTCTTTTAACCGCCGGTACTCGGGTCGAAAATCGTGACCCCATTCAGAAATACAATGCGCTTCATCTACCGCAAAAAATGAAATTTTCAGATCGCTGAAAAAATCCAGGTTATCCTGCCGGGTTAAAGTTTCCGGCGCTACATACAATCGTATGGTTTTGCCTTCCACCAGGTCACTTTTTTCCTCGCGTTGCTGCGCCTTTGTAAGCGATGAATTCAGGAAATGCGCTACATGATCCTTTTCACTATAACCCCTAACAAGGTCTACCTGGTTTTTCATTAAAGCAATCAACGGGCTCACAATAATTGCACAACCCTCCATTATAAGTGCAGGCAACTGGTAACATAAACTTTTACCACCACCCGTAGGCATAATCACAAACGTGTCGTTGCCATTAAGCAAACTATTAATCGACTCCTCTTGCGTGCCCTTAAACGCATCGAAGCCAAAATGTTCCAATAATGCTTTGTGAATGTTGTAGGTGTGATCACTCACTTTCGCTGCCTTCACTCCTACTTTCTTTGCCGGAGCAGGCTTAATTACTACTGCTTTTTTAGTTGCAGATTTAGTTGTTGTTGCCATTTTTCAAGTCTCCTCCTCCACTTTCGTGGTCTCTGATATTCGTTGGGGGTATATTAATGTTGCCGGCCGTAGTGAATCAATTAAGCTTTACTTGCGACGCTCCGTTTAAAAGATACAACTCTTATCGGCAATTTTTCAATGACGGCAAATCTACAGTATGATGGCAGGTTTAGAAAGCCTTAGCTGTTAAAGTTACCTGCTACCTATTTATATGCCGGCAGCACAACTGTTACCTGACCTAACCACCGTATTTTTGCCGCCATATGAACTCTACAGTTTTATCTACTGCTATCCGAACCATCAGGCTTGAGGCTCAGTCGGTTGATGGTTTAGCATCGTTGCTGACCGTTGACTTTGAAAAAGCCGTACACCTTATAAACGAAACACCGGGACGCTTTGTTATTAGCGGAATTGGCAAAAGCGCCATCATCGCCCAAAAAATTGTAGCTACTTTAAATAGTACCGGAACTGCATCTTTATTTATGCACGCTGCCGATGCAATCCATGGCGACCTTGGTATGATACAGCAGAACGACATTGTAATGATCATCAGTAAAAGTGGCGAAAGTCCCGAAATTAAATTGCTGGTTCCACTGATAAAAAATTTTGGAAACCCATTGATCGGTATGGTTGGCAATACCAATTCGTTTTTGGCCAACCAAAGCAACTATGTTTTAAACACAACCGTTAGTGCAGAAGCTTGCCCCAATAACCTTGCACCTACCAGCAGCACTACCGCACAAATAGTTATGGGTGATGCCCTGGCAGTTTGCCTGATGGAATTGAAAGGATTCAGCGGCAGTGATTTTGCCAAAATTCATCCTGGTGGAAATTTGGGTAAGCGTTTATACCTGAGGGTTGCAGACCTCTTCTCTCAAAATGATCCGCCGCAAGTTTTGGGTACCGCAACACTTCGGCAGGTAATTGTTGAAATGACGCAAAAAAGGCTGGGCGCAACCGCGGTGGTCAATCATCAAAATGAACTCATCGGCATTATTACCGATGGTGATTTGCGCCGGATGCTGGAAAAAGATGGCGATCTGCAACACATTCGGGCTTCAGATATTTTTACATCAAATCCAAAAACCATTTTACCCAACGAGCTTGCTGTAAACGCCCTGGAATGTTTAAGAGAAAACGACATTTCTCAATTAGCGGTAACAGATGAGATGAATAAATACCTTGGCGTACTGCATATTCACGACCTGGTGAGGGAGGGTATCGTATAAATAAATTATTCACATAACTACATTGGGTTTACTTTTGCGCCCATTTAAAAAGTATGAATAAGAATCATTATGTAGTGATAATGGCCGGCGGCATTGGCAGCCGGTTTTGGCCTAAAAGCCGCATCAATTATCCCAAACAATTCCTTGATATATTAAATACCGGCAAATCTCTTATACAGTGGACCTACGAACGGTTTGCATCCTTTATCCCGGAGGAAAACATTTATGTAGTTACTTCCGATGAATATACATCTATAGTGTACGAGCAACTTCCACAACTGGCCCGGGAGAACGTTGTTGCAGAGCCAAGTAGAAAAAACACAGCGCCATGCATTGCCTACATCTCCTTTAAAATAGCGGAAAAAAATCCGGATGCTTCTTTGATTGTTGCTCCGGCTGATCACATGATTTTGGATAATGCAGGCTTTCAATCCATATGCGCCCACGCCATGGGCTTTGTAGATAAAAATGATGCACTGGTAACCTTAGGCATCAAGCCAACTTATCCTAATACTGGCTATGGTTACATTCAGCACGAAACAGAAAGCTTTGAAGACAATGTTTTCCGCGTAAAAACATTTACGGAAAAACCAAACCTGGAACTTGCCAAAACGTTCATTTCGAGTGGTGATTTTTTATGGAACGCCGGCATTTTCATCTGGAAGCTCAAAACGATCTTAAAAAGCTTTGAGCAATTTCAACCCGAAATGTTTGAATTGTTTGGTGCAGAAAAAAGCAAACTCAATACAAACGACGAGAAAAAAGTTATAGACCAGATTTATCCACTATGTACAAGCATTTCTATTGATTATGCTATTATGGAAAAAGCAGATAATGTTTACGTAATACCCAGCAGTTTTGGTTGGAGCGATTTAGGTACGTGGCAAAGTGCATACGACAACCTCGAGAAAGATTATTTTGGAAACGCTGTGGCCGGAAACAATGTAATGGTGATCGATTCAACGAAATGCATGGTATCGGCACAGCACGATAAACTGCTTGTGTTACAGGGTTTGGAAGATTTTATTATTGTTGATACCGACGATGTATTACTTATTTGCAAACAGGATAAGGAACAGGAGATTAAAGAATATGTAGCCGAAGTAAAGAGAAATAAAGGCGATAAATATCTTTGATCATCTGTATTAGAACGTTAAAAATTAACACCGAAAAATGTTTAAATAAAGCGGATGCTTAATATTACAAACCAAACATTTGCATTTGTATAGAAATTGCGCATTCACTTTTTTCCAGCTTATCTTTTTATGTGGTATAAGTAATGTGCTGTACTCACAGGTGTATATCAATGGTACGGTCTACGACATTACAAAAAAAAATCCCATCCAGTCGGTAAGCGTATTATCCACTTCAGGCAGGGGTACGGTAACCGATTCGTTAGGCAAATATTCTATAATGGTTACTGAAAGGGATTCTCTTTACTTCTCTTTTTTAAATAAACCTACCCCAAAATACCCGGTGCTCAGCATTCAAACACCTGATAATTTTGACATTTCCATTTTAGTGAAAGGGACCGAATTACCCGGCGTAACGGTAAAGCAAAAAAATTATAAACTCGATTCCGTACAAAACAGGGAAGTGTATGCAAAGGTCTTCAACTTTAGAAAACCAACGCTGCGAACTACTTCGCTTGGTCCGGCATCCGGGTCGTTTGGCGTAGGACTTGACCTTACCGAGTTGATTAACATGTTTCGTTTTAGAAAAAACAGGAGAACTCTTTCGTTTCAAAAACGATTACTGCAGCAGGAGCAGGAGAGTTATATTGACCATCGCTACAGCAAAAGCCTGGTTCGAAAACTTACCGGTATAACTGGTGCCGAACTGGATAGTTTTATGGTTGCTTTCAGACCAACTTATGAACTGTCTCTTATGCTGAACGATCTGGAGTTTGGGCATTTTATACAGCAAGGTTACAAGTTGTACAAAGCTTCAAAACAAAAATCACAACAAGTAAAAGTTGGTAAAACTCCCTAAAGTTCGCAGTTGATAGTTGATAGTGGTTTGCATTAAACCGGGTTTCATCACATGAAAATTACACTACCAGGAAAGAAGACATTTTGGAATTAATGTTAACCAAAAAAAAATGCGGCCCTGAGACCGCACTTAAAACTCAACAATGAAAACTTTTCAGTTATTTTTTGGGTAACACCACGGCATCAATAACGTGTGTAACACCGTTGCTCGACACAACATCGGCAACAGTAACATTAGCACCATCAATCATTACTTTGCCCTCTTTAACAGAAACCGTTAACTCTTTACCCTGAACGGTTTTTAGTTTCTGACCATCTGTTAAATCAGCCGCTTTCAGCGCCCCTGGCACAACGTGATAAGTTAAAACAGCAGTAAGGTCTTTTTTCATTTCAGGCTTCAACAGGTTTTCAACTGTGCCTTTTGGCAATTTATCGAACGCCTCATTTGTTGGAGCGAATACGGTAAAAGGTCCCGCACCACTCAATGTTTCTGCAAGACCAGCAGCCTTTACTGCAGCAACCAGCGTTGTATGGTCTGATGAGTTAACTGCGTTTTCCACAATGTTTTTAGATGGAACCATGTTAGCACCGCCAACCATAACGCCTTGCTCTTCTGATACAGTTGCCGTTGTATCCATTTTTTCAACCGAAGACATCGTGTCTTTTGTAGCTTCGGTAGTTGCGGAATCGCCGCAGGCTGTTAAACCCATCACAACAATGGATGCTACCATTACCTTGTTCAAATACTTTCTCATAAAAAATTTTTTGTTTTGATTTTTTTATTAATCAGATGAGTTGGATTAACGATAAAAGACTTGTAATGGTTCAAAAAAATAACAGCAAATGCACGATTTATACTTTCTGTTTAGTGGGAATACACAAAGTTGTTTAATAGCCTCAACAGGAAAAATTTAAAACAGGGGGGGAATGCGTTACAAGCGGAGACGCTAGACTGCGCAAATTATTACTCACCTACTTTAAGACAGATCGTTTTCCAATGCATCTTCCTTATCCGCACCAAGGCTATAATAATTATTCTCTTCATCTTCTTCCCCAATCGCTTCATTTTCGTCATCCAATTCCGAACCCGGAATATCCAAATCTCCTCCATTAATGTCGCCGGATTCAAAACCAGATAAGTTCATATCGTCATCAACTTTTATCACCTCGCCGTTTTCAGCTTCCAATAATCTTAAGTCTTCGGCAGTCACATCAGCGTCTGTTCCCTGTATAATTTCAAGGTCATCATCTTCCATTTTTTGCAATTCGTCCACTGCCGGTTGCGTATTTGTTGCCTTATTTGGAATTGCAGCAGTTTCACCCAATGAGCGGTTCATGTTTTCAAGATCTAAGTCTACACGTTCAACTTTGTTTCGCGGGTCCAGTATATCCTCTTTGGCCGGATAATGTGGGTACCCCGGAAAATCCTGGTCAATCTTTTCGTCATTCGATTCCTGTACTTCCTGTGGCTTAGTCATCGGTTTGGTTTCCTCTTTTCCACTACCTTCTTCAGTGGGCAATTTTTTTTCAGTAGGCATAATATAGTTTTAAATAGATTGCTATAAAAAGGGTGCCGCTGCCGCCAAAACCTCGCTGGCATGTTTTTATTAGCCTGAAAGTGTCACTCAATCATTTTTCATTATTTAAACTACGATCGCTTTATGAAAACAACTGCTCACGACCAGATCGCTAAAAAGATATTTACCGTTGCCCCTGGCGTTTGGGGGATGAAGGATGTATTTGTAAACTTTTATATGATTAAAGATACAAGTACAGAAAATGATTGGGTTTTGGTTGACGCCGGGCTTCGGTGGTCGGCACCTAAAATCAGAAAGATGGCAAATTTTCTTTTTGGCGAGGGTAGCAAGCCAACTGCAATTGTTTTAACGCACGGGCATTTCGATCACGTTGGTTCCCTTTCTAAATTGGCTGAAGAATGGGACGTACCCGTTTATGCACACTATATGGAAATCCCATATCTCACCGGTAAATCATCGTATCCACCACCGGACCCAACAGTAGGCGGTGGTTTAATGACCTACATGGCTTGGGTTTACCCAAGCTCGCCTATAGATATATGGAGCAGGATCAACGTGCTGCCTGCTGAAGGAATGATACCAGGATTGAAGGAATGGAAATGGATACACACACCCGGTCATTCGCCGGGCCACGTAAGTTTCTACCGCGAACTCGATCGGGTGTTGATTGCTGGTGATGCTTTTGTTACCACAAACCAGGAGTCTGCGTTTTCTGTAATGATGCAGAAAAAGAAAATGCATGGACCCCCAAAATATTTTACATACGATTGGATTGCTGCGGAAAATTCGGTGATGGAGTTGGCCGACCTACATCCAAAAGTGGCAGCCTCCGGGCACGGAAAGCCAATGCGCGGCGATGAATTAAGAGATGCTTTACTTACATTATCACAACATTTCAGCGAAATTGCAGTTCCTTCAAATGGCAGGTATGCTCACGATCCGGCGGTTACGGATGCAAATGGAGTTGTTTACCTGCCCCAGGATAATTTTGACAGAAACGCCTTAGCCTTAAAAGTAGTTGCTGTAACCAGTGTTTTTGTACTGGCACTTATTTTAAGTGATAAAAAGAAAAAGGTGAAGAAAAGAAAAATAGATAACCTGCTGGATGTTGAGTACAACTTTTAAAGCTTTAAAATCCAAACAAAAATCCCGCACCCACCATGCGGGTTTTTTATTAACCTATTAACCCCGCTACTTTACTTATTTCCAGCATTCTTTCAATCGGTTTTTTTGCAGCCAGTCGTAGTGCTTCATCCATAGTAATTTCTGGCGTTTCATACTCCATGCACAGGTAAAGTTTTTCCAGTGTATTCAGCTTCATGTATGGACAATCGTTGCAAGCACATGCATTGTTTGGTGGTGCAGGTATAAAAGTTTTATGGGGCGAATTTTTTTGCATCTGGTGTAGAATACCTGTTTCGGTAGCTACAATAAAAGCATCGCCCGTATCGGTGGTAGCAAATTTTAATAGTTGTGTAGTACTGCCAATGTAATCTGCAACACCCAGTACAGCTTCCTCACATTCTGGATGGGCAATTATTTTTGCGTGTGGGTGCCTGGCCTTCAAACGGGTTATCTTTTCCAGGCTGAATATTTCATGTACCATACAGGCGCCGTTCCATAAAAGCATATCACGCCCGGTCTTTTTTATCAAATATCCTCCGAGGTTTTTATCTGGTGCAAAAATTATCCTTTGATCTTTCGGAAGGCTCTCTATAATCTTCTCCGCGTTGCTACTTGTGCAAATTATATCGCTGAGCGCTTTGATGTCCGCTGTGCAGTTAATATAACTTATCACTACATGGTCAGGGTGCTTCTCTTTAAACGCCCTGAAGAGGTCCGCAGGGGCACTGTCGGCTAAAGAGCACCCAGCCTTCAGATCGGGCAACACAACCTTTCGGGTAGGATTTAAAATTTTAGCCGTTTCGGCCATAAAATGAACACCGGCAAACACTATCATATTTGCGCTAGTACTCTGCGCTTTTTGGGCTAGTCCTAAACTGTCGCCTATATAATCAGCAACGTCCTGTATATCGGGTTCCTGGTAAAAATGTGCAAGTACAATGGCGTTCTTTTCTTTTTTCAATCTTTCAATTTCGGCAAACAAGTCCAGGTTTACATCTATCTCCAAATCGAGAAAGCCATTTTGCTCTATTTTTTTTGATGCTTCTGTTATGTTCATAACTACTGTAGTATTATATATAGTTTATTCTTTTTTATAAATAAGCTACTACTATTACGGGTGTTAATTGCGGGATAACTTTTTAGTAGAACTATTTGCAAATTTAAATGAACCTGCTTTATCCACCGCTATTAACAAATACTGCACAGGGTGTTTTATATAATCATATAGCTTCTTCATAGTTTTTTAACATTGGTGGATTACTAACAGGCTGTAAAAGATTAATGACTTCTTACTATAAATCCATTGTGAACTATGTACCTGAAAACTCCCGGTTTCTTAACCACCCAATTGCTTTAGGAGCTACCTGTATAAGTTATTTGCCATTTGCTCACTTTTTAAAACTGATAAAAGCCTGGTTTTCCACAGGTAAAACCACTTACTGACATGCAGTTGTGGAAACCCAAAAACCCTTTTTTATTTTTCAATTCATGGGGAACGATTCTATCGAAAAAAAACAGGACGTTTACTTTTTAAAAATAAGTACCGGCAAGCATTTCGTACGTTATCCACAATTTGTTCAAACCATATATTCCCCTATTTTTGCCATCCACTTTTTAAAAGCTATAAAAGATTATGTCGGTTATTCAAAAAATCCGCGATAAATATGCGGCGTTGGTGATTGCTTTAATTGCCCTCAGTTTGATTGCATTTATATTAATGGATGCATTTGTTGGCGGACGCGGGTCAGGAGGTAACAATTCTACCCTGGGTAAAGTTAACGGACAAAAAATTGACCGTGTTGAATTTGAGAAAAAGATCACACTTCAGCAAACCATGTATGGTCAGCAAAGCGCTCCTCGCGAAGAGTTGATTAATAGTGTTTGGAACATGACGGTTGATGAACTAGTGATGCAGCAGGAATATGAAAAGCTTGGTTTGCAAATGGGTGCAAAAGAATTGAACGATGTTTTGTTCGGTGCTAACCCGCCCCAATGGTTAAAAAATGAATTTACCGATCAAAAGACCGGGCAGTTTAATGTAGGCGCAGCCAAGCAGTATTTTGCCGGTATTAAAAAGCAAAAAGCCAACCCGCAAACAGAAATGTTTAACCAGGCTTATATCGAGCCAACCATTAGCTCGGGTCTTCGCGGCAAGTACATGGCTTTACTGGGTGTAAGCACTTATGTTCCCAAATGGATGGCCGAAAAAACAATTGCCGAAGAAAGCGCTGTTGCACGCATATCCTACGTTACCGTTGCCTATTCAACTATTGTTGATAGCACCATACAGGTTTCTGACGATGAAGTGAAAGCCTATATGAACGCTCATAAATCGGAATTCAAACAGGACGAAGCAGGTCGCAGTATTTCGTATGTTTCGTTTAATGCAGCACCCAATGGTAAGGATACCGCAGCAGCATTAGCACAGGTGGAAAATTTAAAAAGTGAATTTGCAAATGCTACCGAGGCCGAAGCTTACCTCGGAAGAGTATCCAGCGAAACGCCTTATTTTAATGGTTATGTGTTGGGATCGAAAATGCAGGTGCCTTTTGCCGACAGCATAAAAAACTTAGCCAACGGGCAGGTTTACGGACCTTACGTAGATGCTACGAATTATACACTTGCAAAAATGATCGGGAAACGCTCGATGCCGGATAGCGTTAAATGCCGGCACATACTAGTTAAAACAGCAGAAAAAGGGCAACCCGTTTTACCAGATAGTATTGCAAAGGCACGAATTGATAGCGTAGTAAACGCAATTAAAGCCGGCGCCGATTTTAATGAAATGGTTTTAAAAGTAAGCGACGATAAAGGCAGCAAAACAACTAAAGGTGAGTATGATTTCGCCTCTACCCAGTTTCCTAACCTGAGTAAGGAGTTTTCTGAAACAATTTTTTATGGCAACACCGGCGATAAAAAAGTAGTGAAGGTTGAAAATGCGCAATACAGCGGTTACCATTATATAGAAGTATTGGAACAAAATAAAATTGAAACGGCGTACAATGTCGCCTATCTATCTAAACAAATTGTAGCAAGCCAGGAAACCATTAATACAGCCAACGAAGCAGCATCGCAGTTTGCAGCAACCAGCCGCGATAAAAAGTCGTTTGAGGAAAACGCAAAAAAACTGGGCAAAACTCCCATGACTGCAACAGAAATCAAACAAAACGATTTTCAATTGGGTGGTGTTGGCGAAAGTCGTCCGTTGATAAAGTGGGTGTACGAAAACAAGGCCGGCGATATCAGCGAACCTTTTGACGTGAATGATCAGTATGTAGTGGCTATGGTTACCTCGGTTGATGAGCCCGGTATGATGAGTGTTGCAAAAGCAAGAGTTTCTGCTGAACCATTTATCCGCAACGAGAAAAAGGCGCAGCAAATCATCAATACTAAACTAAAAAGTGCGGCTACCATTGAAGCCGCAGCCCAGTCGGCAGGCGTACCGGTACAGGTTGCAGACAGTATTAGTTTTTCACAGCCATTTATTCCAAACGTTGGTAACGAACCAAAGGTAACCGGTGCCGCCTTCAACAAAGCGTTACAGGGCAAAGTAAGCGAACCTATTGCCGGAAACACGGGGGTATTTGTTGTAAAAGGTGAAAGCATATCTGCTGTTCCTAATACTGCGGGTAATGCCGAAGACCGCCGTAAACAAATGGAAATGCAACAAAAGCAAATGGGCAGCTACCGCAGCATGGAAGCACTTAAAAAATCGGCTAAAATTAAAGATAACAGGTTCGACTTTTTTTAGTGAAACCCCTATTTTAATATATCAGCAGCCCTGCATTTTGCGGGGTTGTTTTTGTTTACAGGCTTTTTATTTTTTATAACCTCGATAACTGTTACCAGGGACAATAAGCTTTATTGTTAAATAGGGTGAGATGTGTTGGAGACGTCAGAAGTAATCGGCTATGTTAACAGGCTAAAGAACATCTTTTAATTTTCAGCATTGTAACTTTGGCACTATGGAAAATATAATTGTAAATAAGGTTGCTGAAAGCTCGCTTATATCCATCGATCTTGAAGAATATTACCCGAATGGCGAAACCGCGGTGTTCGACTTGAAAGATTATTTATTTCGGGGTTTGATTTTGAAGGAGAAAGATTATCGTGCTGCTTTATTAACTACCGACTGGGAACAGTATAGAAATAAAAATGTAGCCTTAACCTGCAGTGCCGATGCCATTGTACCCATGTGGTCGTTCATGCTGGCGGCAAGCCATCTTCAGCCGGTTGCAAAAACTGTTGTGTTTGGTGACGAAACCCATTTGTTCAACACTCTTTTTATTAAAAATATCGCCCGCATAAACGGGGAAGATTATGCTGATAAAAGAGTGGTAATAAAAGGTTGTGGCGATCAGCCTGTACCAGAAGCGGCCTATGTTGAGATCACTACTAAGCTGCGCCCTTTCGCAAAAAGCATTATGTACGGCGAACCCTGCAGTACCGTACCAATTTTTAAAAAAAGGTAGGGTATGCATATTGAAGAACTGCGTGAATATTGTTTAACCCTGCCTGCCGCTGAAGAAGGTTGCCCGTTCGGAGAAACCACGCTGGTATTTAAAGTAGCCGGAAAAATATTTTTACTTACCAGCCTTGGCGAACATCCATTAAAATTCAATGTAAAATGCCTGCCTGAAAAGGCCATCGAACTTCGTGAAGAATACCCATGCGTATTGCCCGGTTATCACATGAACAAAAAGCATTGGAATACGATTGTGGTGGATGGAAGTTTACCTAACCGGCGACTGAAAAAGTTTATAGAGGAATCGTATTTGCTGGTTGCCCCAAAAACTAAAGTTCGCTGACCTGTTGTAATGCAACATTGTAGTATTCTTTCTTATTGCGGCAGTACTTCATTTTCTAATAGCGATCCTTCTTCAAAATCAGTAAAATTATTCAGGGTTGTTATCGCTATCTGGTCCAGGGCTTCCCGTGTAAAAAATCCCTGGTGGGGTGTTATCAAAACATTGTGAAAGCTCATCAATCTTTCAATCAGGTCGTCCTGGATAATGCTTTCCGATAAGTCTTTAAAAAATAAATGTTGTTCCTGTTCGTACACATCAATTCCTAAATAACCCAACTGTCCGCTTTTTAATGCACCAATAACATCAGCAGTATTAATAAGTCCGCCTCTGCTCGTATTAATGATCATTGCTCCCTTTTTTATGGTAGCCAAAACTTCAGCATTCACTATGTACTTTGTTTCGGGGGTAAGCGGGCAATGGAGAGAAATGATGTCTGATGTTGCAAAAATTTCCTCCATGGATTTGTATTCAACTCCGTTGTGTTTTAGCTGTGCCGACTCCTGGATGTCGCAGGCAATTACCTTGCACCCAAACCCCAGCATGATATCGCAAAAAATGGCTCCTATTTGACCTGTTCCAATTACGCCGATGGTTTTTTTATAGAGATTGAAACCTGTAAGATTTTCAAGCGAGAAATTGCTTTCCCTGATGCGGTTGTAGGCTTTATGCGTTTTGCGATTAAGCGTTAAAATTAGTGCGACCGCATGTTCTGCAATAGCATGTGGCGAATAAGACGGAACCCTTACAACTTTTATATTTTTTTGATGGGCTTCGGCAATATCAACATTGTTGAAACCGGCGCATCGCAATGCAATAAGTTTAATTCCATTTTCATGCATCTTGTTTATTACACCCGCATTTACCTTGTCGTTTACAAACACGCATACCCCATCAAAGCCAGGAGTTAAGTTAGTGGTATCGCTATCAAGTGCTGCTTCAAAGTAGGTTAAAGTGTGCTTACCAGATGTATTAAAGCGGTCGAGATATTCCCGGTCGTAAGGCTTGGTACTGAATACGGCTATTTTCATGTGTGGGTATTAAGTTCTTAAGGTAGATCTTCACGGATACAATAAATATTTTTTTCGCATGGTTTTGTATTGCGACAACTCCGGCTCCCACGATGCCTGTATTTCCTGAACGCTTTTGCCAGCCATCACCTGTTTTTTAAAAGCAGAATTGCCTGCGAGTTTGTCAATATCGTTTATTTGCCTGCTTTGCGATTTGTCAAAAAATTTATCCTTATAGGGATAGGCGTTGTATAAATCGATCATCCATTTAAGATTTATCCGCTTTGTTTTTCGAAGCTTATTGACATCGTAGTTCCGCAGATCGATCCCATAACACACTTCATTCATGTGCAAAGGTGTTTCGCTCATACCGGCAATGCCAACGGGAGTGTAGGAAAAACTATACTTTCCTTTCAAAGCCGGGCTACCCATTACAGTAAAGGGGTAATACGTACCACGCCCGTGATTGAGTATGGTACCTTCAAACAAACAGGTTGACGGATAGAGTATAATACTTTGTTGGGTGTTTAAGTTGGGCGAAGGATTTACCGGTAACGTGTAAGTTTTATCGTGATGATAATTTGCTACCGTTACGATCTTCAATTTACACTGAAGCTTACCGGGCAGCCAGCCTTCGCCATTAATCATTTGCGCAAACTCCGCTATAGTCATTCCGTGTGCAATGGGTATTGGAAACATGCCTATGCCCGATTTAAACTCCATATTCAACACCGGACCATCTACCAGGTAGCCATTCGGGTTTGGGCGGTCTAATATCAAAAGTTCCTTGTTATTTTCTGCGCAAGCTTCCATTATATGGCTTAACATATTAATGTAGGTGTAAAACCTGCATCCTACATCCTGTATATCAAACACCATAATATCTACATCGGCAAGGTCAGCCTTCGATGGTTTGCGTTTAGCACCATACAGGGAAATCACCTTTACACCGGTTGCATTATCCACTTCATCTTTCACCACTGTACCCGCACTTGCATTACCCCTGAAACCATGTTCGGGACCAAACACCTTTACCAGATTTATTCCCGCAGCTACCAGGCTGTCCACCAGGTTCTTTTTATTGATTATGCTTGTTGGATTAGCGAGAATGCCAACGCGTTTTCCTTTTAATTGGTCAAAGTATTGTTCGGTTTGATCTGCCCCTGTAGTAATTACGTCTTTACCGGGTTTATCTTTTGCTTCGGGTAATTGAGCAACCGGTGTACAGTTTAAAATAGCAACCATGAATACTATACAGCTAAATGCAACCCGTATTTTCATGGAAAAATTTTTAGTGCAATGATGCGTTTAGAATAACAAATGAAGGTTCTAATTGAGCTTGCTTTAATGCCCTACGCCTGAAAAGATAGGCTTTATATCTGTTTTACTTTTCATCAACCATAAAGAAGCATGTAGTGACTATAATGAAATCGCAGAACGTTTTATTCCTGAAAAGTTATGGTAAAAGTAGCGCCAGCATTCACCCGGCTTTCAACAGCAATACGACCGCCTAAACTGGTGATATGATTGTTTACAAGGTATAGCCCGATGCCTTTACTATCGGCATGGTGATGGAATTTTTGATGCAAGCCAAAAATCTTGTCTTTTACTTTTTCAATATCAAACCCCAACCCATTATCTGATATTATTAACTGGTGGGTGCCGTTTATTTTTTTTGTTTGAATAGTAATAACGGGTAAAACATCGGGTCGCGCATATTTGATGGCGTTAGTGAGGAGGTTTAGGAAAATGCTTTCCATATAAGATTTGTTGAAACCTATTACATCATAATCGGAGAAGTTAGCGTTAATGGTAGCTTTTGAATTTTGAACAAGAGAATGAATCGATCGCAGTACAGCATTCATACATTCCGGTAAATTGACCTGCTCCAGTTCCACATCCGGTTTGTCCTTCTCACTTAAAATATCCACATATTTATCAATGGTTTCCTTTAAACCTTCGCTGGCTAATTTTAAAACGGTAATGAATTCTACCGTTTCCGGGTCGTTTATTTTCGACTCGTCTAACAGGCTAAAAATAGAAAGCAGGTTATTTACAGGCGACCGCAGATCGTGCGAAGTAGTGTAGGTTAGTTGCTTGAGGTCTTTGTTAATTTTAGAGAGGCTACCAATAAGCATGTTCCGCTCCTCTTCGAGCTTTTTTTTATGCGTGATGTTTTTTGCGATAGCAAAAACCAACTTGTCACTTTCAACCGACATGGAAGTCCAGTACAGCCAAACAATTTCGCCGCACTTTGTTACATACCTGTTTTCAAAATGGAAAAGGGGGGTTCCTTTTGTAAGATTTCCGCGGGCATGGGAGGTTGAATGCCTGTCTTCAGAAAAAACAAAATCATCAATTGGTCTCGATAACAATTCTTCGTTTGTGTAACCTAACAGCAA
This sequence comes from Segetibacter sp., assembly GCA_031424735.1. Classification (GTDB taxonomy): domain Bacteria; phylum Bacteroidota; class Bacteroidia; order Chitinophagales; family Chitinophagaceae; genus Segetibacter. The sequence goes on along the minus strand of JANPIA010000388.1, from coordinate 7,162 downwards.
AGAAACAGCCGGATTGATGCGTTTGAAATAGCCATCGAATCCGGCAATGCAAAGCAGGTCGGGAGACAGGTCGAAAAAGAGTTCAAATTCGTAGGTCTCTATGTGAACCGGAGAGAAGTATTTCGCTTCCGTCATCGTAACATGAAATATTTTTTTTATAAAAAGCCCGCTACTTACCTACCCTAAACGAGTAAAACGGGTGAAAATTATAACAGGTGGCTTAAGTTGAAGTTAACAAACGTTAAGTAGTGTGTTTTAAGTCAACACCAAATGATTAGCTCCACCGGTTTGAAGCTAGTGGTTTAAAACCATCCTCTACGTTTAAAAATTACCAGCATTATAATGGGTATAATCAACATAACTGCCACGGTTGCATAAAAACCCCATATTTGGTGGGCATAAGGTATCACGTCAAAATTCATCCCGAAAATTCCACCGATAACGGTGGCCGGTGCAAGCAGGCAGGTAACAATTGCCATTACCTTCATCACTTCGTTCATCTTCAGGTTTACCTTGCTAATGTAAAGATCCTGCAGGCTTGTCATCATATCCCGGTAGTTTTCTGCAAAGTCGTTCGCCTGTATAATATGGTCATACACATCTTTGAAGTATTTGGTCGTGGTATCTTCCAGCAAGTCGCTTTCGCTGCGAATATAACCATGCACCAGTTCGCGAACCGGGGCCACATTTCGTTTTAGTACAATCAACTCCTTGCGCAGGTTGTTTATGTTGGCAAGCGACCGTGTATTTCCTACCCGTATAATCTCTTCTTCCAATGCTTCAATTTTTTCGCCCAATTGTTCCATTACAACAAAGTAATGATCCACTATCATGTCGAGCATATTATAACACAGGTAATCGGCCTTACTTTGGCGAATTTTACTGCCAGCTAATTTTAACCGGTCTCGTATATTGTTGAAAACATCGCGGTGCGCATCTTCCTGAAAGGATATTACGAAGTTCTTCCCCAGTACAATGCTGATTTGCTCCTGCTCTACCGAGCACCTCTTTTCATTAAAATAAAGCATGTTCAGCAGGCAATACATCACGCCTTCAATTTCATCCATTTTAGGGCGTTGACCAACGCTTAAGATGTCCTCCACTATTAATTGGTGAATGCCAAAATGCCTGCAGATATCTTCTACCTCGCTTTTACGGATGCCATCAATATTTATCCAGCTAATGTTGTCGTTCTGTTTAAAAACATAACATTCTTCGCGGGTATTTATTTCGTGTTGGGTTAAAGTGGTTGCATTATAATCAAACACATACATTTTAGTTTCCTTTGCCTCTTCTCTTACTGGCTGTATTGTAGGGTTCAGCCTGAATATTTCCTTGGTTCGATGTACGTTAAAAACGGGAAGAATAAAATTTTTCAGATAGGTATCGGGGCGCATAATTAAAGTTAAGGGCATCAGGCCATATACTTTTATATCACCGTTTAAAATTGTAATTATGTTTTTATATTGATAAAAATTTAATGTTATGAATCTCAACGAGCCCTTATTACGCCAGTTAAAACACGAAGCAGAAGGTACCCGTAAAATGCTGGAACGAGCTCCAGCAGAGCACTACAATTGGAAGCCGCATGAAAAGTCGATGACATTAGGTGGATTGGCTGCACACATAGCAGAAATAAATGGTTGGTTAAATGCCACTGTTGAAGCCGATGAACTTGATTTTGAAAAATTAAATTACAAGCCAAAAGTTTTTGAAGATGCAATGGCGCTCCTAAAGTTTTATGATGATACGCTTGCCAAAGGATTATTGGCATTACAAACCGCCAGCGATGAAAACCTGCGAGGCGACTGGAAGCTGCGCAACGGTGAGAGAATATTTTTTACCATGCCAAGGGTGGCTGTTATCCGCACAATGGTGTTGAGTCATACTATTCATCATCGCGGGCAACTGTCTGTTTACCTGCGTATGCTTAATGTACCGCTGCCAGGTTTGTATGGGCCCACGGCAGACGAACCCGCAATGTAAAAGTGTTTGAGTTGCACACCTGAGGTTTGCAAATGCGTAAGCAGCACAATTACAGCATGTATAAGCTTTACAATTTCACTATCTCTACACGCCGGTTTTTTGCGCGACCTTCTTCTGTGTTATTATCGCCGATGGGATTTTCCTGTCCCCATCCCTTTGCACTTAAGCGCAATGACGATATCCCTTTTGCGATGAGTGCATTCATTACTGCTTTAGCCCTTTGCTCCGATAATATTTTGTTGGCGGCGGGTGAGCCGGTATTATCCGCCTGGGTGTGCCCTTCAATACTAACTTTAATGGTTGAGTTATCGGTAAGCATCTTAGCTACATCATCTATAATTTTATCGGATTCGGGCTTTATAATTGACTTCGCGGTTTCAAAGTTTATGTACAAAGCAATTTTGCCGCTTTTGTTCAATTCATCCATAATAACCGTGGCAGAAATATCCTGCTTCATCTCCTCCATTTCCAAAATGGTAACGCCATACTGACCTTCGCCTACTCCACCATAATCGTTCAATTTTATCCAGGTGTCTTTGCCTTCATTCTTTAAAAACAGGGTAGCTACGCCATATTCCTTACCAAAGTAAATGCGTTTTCCACCAAATTTGGCGATGGCATTTTCATAGTTTTTTACAATTTGTAAAAACGATGGCGGAGGCACCTTGCTTTCGTAGTTGTAAGTGTAACCAATGTAAGTAGCGGTTCCCTCCATCTTGTCTATTTTATCAACAGACTTGTGTATTTCAACCTCATCAAAGTTTTTGCGACATTCTACAATAAAGGTGTTTGGCATTCGCGTAAATAAGGGATGGTCTTTACAATTTTCAATATCCTTCGGGCCTTCATCCTGGGAGAGTGTGGTAAGGCTGATTAGCGTAAGACAAAAAACAAAACTGAACTTTTTCATGGCAGTAAAATTTAGCAGGTTACCAATTTAACTACGTTGGCATCAATACCAAATATGCGGACTATGAATGTACAAAAATTACTTTCGGATAATAAACAAATGTTAGCTGAATAATAAGGGGACAAGGAAGTTTACCTGATGGTAATTACTCCAGTGTTTAGCAGAGCTTTTTGCGGTAAAAAAAATGGAACGTCCGACTTGTTTATAGCTTTTGATAAAGGGCGAGCAACTTTTCCCTGGTCATTATCTCTTCCCAGTTTTTACCAAGGGCGTTTTCCCAAAGCGGCTTCATGCCTAAACTAACATCTATCATTTTATCAAAATCATCTCCCGATAAATTGCTGCAAATTCCCTGTGGTATTTGTATGTTATTTTTTGCAACCATGTATTTAAATTCGGCTACACCTTCCGGGTAATAAGCTTCCAAATGGTTCATCACGATACAATTGCCTATGCCATGTTTAGTGCCAAGCAAATAACTTAAACCATAACTAACCGCGTGGGCCACGCCTACCTGGCTGTAGGCTATACTCATTCCTCCTGCATAGCTGGCCATCATCAACTGGTCGTCACACTCATCGTCCCACGCATCCTTTTCAACAAAAACTTTCCGGCATAGTTCCAAAGCTTTTTCACCATAGCTTTTGCTGAACTCGTTCAAAAAAGTGCCCTGCAGGCTTTCAATGCAATGAATATAGCAGTCCATTCCGGTATAGAAACGTTGGTTAACCGGGGCGTTGGCAGTAAGTTCAGGGTCCAGCACAATTTGGTTGAAGGGTGTATAATCGCTGTTCATACCCAACTTTTTAGTGGGACCAGTAAGTACAGTTGTACGGGAAACTTCGGCGCCGGTGCCGCTTAGTGTTGGTATGCCGGCTTTGTAAACGCCGGGTTTTTTTACCAGGTCCCAACCCTGGTAATCGGCAGAGGAGCCAGGGTTGTTCATCATTAAACCAACAGCTTTTGCAAGGTCCATTGCAGAGCCCCCGCCAATACCGATAATTCCGCTAACTGTTCGGTATTCGTCCTTTAGCTGGTTAGCCAGTTTATCAACATAGCTTGTTTTGGGTTCATAGGTAACATCAACAAATATTACCTGGTCGTCGCCGCGAAGTGGTATCCGGGCGGCGAGTGGTTTTCCTTCAAAAAAATGATCCACTAAAAAAATCATGGGCGCATCGCCTTTACGCTGTGCAGCAAGTATATCATCTAACTGGTTAAAGCTGCCACGGCCATACACCACATAGTCTACCATTTTAAAGTTGCGAAACTTGCTCATGCAGAAAATTTGTTTATAAAGAAGGAAAGTTTAGGAGACACTCAACCTTGTAAAGTGTTACCACCGCTTTTATTTGATTGAAGGTTTATGCTATGAATTTGAATTTAGCAAAGCTTCCGCTTTTTCAAGGTCCTCCGGCATGTCTATTTCAATGCCCATGTATTCGGTAGCCACCATTTTTATGGGTACGCCATTTTCAAGATAACGGAGACATTCAATATTTTCTGCAGACTCAAGGTGTGATTTATTCCATCCGGCAAAATCCATTAATGCCGCCTTGCGGAAAGCATACACGCCGATATGCTCGTAATAATTTATCAGCAGATCTTTATTACGCGGGTAAGGAACAACAGAGCGACTGAAGTATAAGGCGTTCATGTTTTTATCTACCACCACCTTTACATAGTTTGGATCATCTATCAGGTTTTGCCGTTTGAGCACCTGCATTAACGAGGCTACATGCACATTTCCGCCTGCTTCTCCATCAAACACGCAAAGCAATTTTTCTAACGGTGCTTTTTGCACAAAGGGTTCATCTCCCTGAACATTCACAACAACATCCGCATCTAAATCTGCAACCGCTTCAGCTATCCGGTCGCTGCCGGTTTCATGTTCCTTTACACTCATGATTGCTTCGCCACCGTTTCCGGTAATCTCCTCATAAATAATATCGCTATCGGTAACCACGTATACATGATCGAACAGGCCTGTTGCAACGGTGTTATCATAGGTATGACGGATAACGGTTTTGCCGCCGAGCATTTGCATAAGTTTTGCCGGAAAACGGGTTGAAGCATAACGGGCAGGTATAAGCGCAACTTTTTTCATACTGTGTACTTTTTGCAAAGATGATAGAATAAGCAGGAATTTAATAGTAAATATTTTGAAATGGTTTTTTCATCAGCAACAAAAAATCTTCATCTTTTTCGTTGGGATAATACCGGTCCAAACCGTATTTAATATCGTGCGGATCCAGCTTCATAAAGGTACCAAGCAGGCGGTCCCAAATAGCAAAAACAGCCCCATAGTTGCTATCGGTAAACGGTTGTTTCCAATGATGATGAACCTTGTGCATATTGGGTGAAACCAGTACCCAGCTTAAGCCACCATCCAGCCAGCGCGGCAGGCGAATGTTAGCGTGTGTAAATTGAACAAAAACAATAAGGAGGGTTTGAAAGATCATAACAGCATACATAGGCGCGCCTGCAACTATAACTCCGGCAAGAAAAAACACCCCCCGCAAAACGCTTTCTACCGGGTGATGGCGTAAGCCGGTGGTTACGTCCACATTATTATCAGCATGATGAACAATGTGAAACCGCCAAAGGGTAGCCACCTTATGTTGCGTAAAATGCACCAGCCATCCGCCAAAAAAATCGAGCACTAAAACGGTGATGATAATGGCAATTACAGGGGATGCATTTAACCAGTGAATGATGCCGATGTTCTGTTGCCTGCACCAATCTGAAAGCAGCACAATAAAAACCGCAAAACCCGTGTGAATAACCAGGTGCATTGCCGTGAAGGAAAAATTAACAGCGCCATGCTTTACTTTATTTTTTTTATAGCGCATAGCCAGCAACGGAATGGCGCCTTCTATAATCCACAACACCAACATACCGGCAACTAAAAAAAGCAAACGCTCCAAAGGGCGGTGTTCCAGTGTTTGAAAGTAATTGATGATGTTGTTGAACATATGGCTGGCTTACACTACTAAATTAGATATTGTATGCGGATGATGAATACCTGCGTTCAATTATAATTAGAGCTTCACCCTCACCTACTCAACAATACGCAGCTTTGCGTAATTCAACATGATCTTCTTTTCGCCATTGTGTTCGAACTTGACGGTGGCGATGGGGTTGTGTGCTGATCCTTCCATTTTCATTACTTCACCAAAGCCAAATTTCTGGTGTTCTACTTTTTGTCCCTGCTGCAAACCACTGGTATCGCTGGCGGCAAAATCGGCAGTAGGCACATGTTCTATAACTTTGGGCGACGCTGGTGTAGCTGGTAAATAGGATGGTTTTTTTGCAGGCGGTGCGCCATACCGTTTTTCAGCCTGCGCAGCCGCAGATGAATTGCCTCCGCCAAATCCCCTGTTCATTCTTTCAAAAGCCGACCCTTGTGCGAAGCCGTTGTTGAAACCCTGGTTACGGGCACCACCGCCGGCAAAGCTCCGGTCAATGTATTCATCCGGCATTTCTTCAATAAACCGGCTGGGCTCATTTTGTACCAATTGTCCAAAACGATAACGGGTATTTGCATAGGTAAGCCACAAATGTTTTTTGGCCCGTGTTACGGCAACGTAAAAAAGCCGGCGTTCTTCTTCCAGTTCCTCGCGGGTATTAATTGCCATTGCATTGGGAAACAGTGTTTCTTCAATACCGCCAACAAATACACACGAAAACTCCAGGCCCTTGGCCGCGTGTATCGTCATCAGCTTTACTACGTCACTGTTTTCTTTATCCTCGTCTGCATCGGTTAACAGCGTGATTTGCTGCAGGTAGCTTCCCAGTGTTTTATCGCGAAGCTCCCCATCTTCATTGTCGGGTGTTTCGGTCCACTCCTTTATTGAGTTTAGTAATTCCTGGATGTTTTCATAACGGGCCAGTCCTTCGGTAGTTTTGTCGTTAAAAAGTTCTTTGATGATGTTGGTATGCTTGCCAACCTGTACAGCAACATCGTGTGCATTCTTATCGGTTAGTAAACTCTGGAAATATTTGATCATGATCACAAAATTTCCGAGGGCTTCCAAGGTGCCGCCTTTAAAACCATAGTGCCCGGCAGCGTCCAGCACCTGCCACATACTAATTTTATTTTCGTTGGCGGCTATCACTGCTTTTTCTATGGTTGTTTTGCCAATACCACGTATGGGGTAATTGATGATCCGCTTTAGTGCTTCCTCATCTTTCGGGTTAACAATTACGCGCAGGTAGGCCAAAATATCCTTAATCTCCTTACGCTGGTAAAAGCTAACACCTCCG
>JANPIA010000387.1:0-2372 GCA_031424735.1 Segetibacter sp. | reverse complement strand
GGTCATAAATGTTTATGGGCGAATGAGTGGGGCGGTTTACCCCCAGACGATTTTTTAACGGCGCTTGATCCATTGTTAAAAGGTTTTGCAAGCAGGTTGTTTACGGAAACCTATACCTCGGATAAGCCTGCCGGAACGCTTAGCAAAGAATGGGCTGAGAAGCTTGGACTTTCCACTGATGTGGTTATTGGCGTTGGCGCATTTGATGCGCATATGGGCGCTGTTGGCGGGCAGATAGAACCTTACCATCTTAGTAAAGTGATGGGAACATCTACCTGTGATATGCTGGTAGCACCCATTGATGAGGTAGGCGATAAATTAGTAAATGGTATTTGCGGGCAGGTGCCAGGCTCCATCATCCCTGGTATGTTGGGTATGGAAGCAGGTCAGTCGGCTTTTGGAGATGCTTATGCATGGTTTAAAAGTGTAATTTCCTGGCCGCTTAAAAACCTGTTAACATCCTCCTCTATAGTTGACGCAGATACCTTGCAGAAGTTAGTGGAGGAAGCAACAGATAAGATCATACCGGAACTTAGCAAACGTGCAGAACAAATTCCTTTTGACGATCACAGTGAACTTGCTGTTGACTGGTTCAACGGAAGGCGTACACCTGATGCCAGCCAGCTTTTAAAAGGCGCTCTGGTAAATCTCGACCTGGGTTCAGATGCGCCTAAAATTTTCAGGGCGATTGTAGAAGCTACCTGTTATGGTGCCAAAGCGATCGTAAACCGTTTTAATGAGCAGGGTATCCCGGTGAAAGGTTTAATTGGCATGGGAGGGGTGGCAAAAAAATCGCCTTTTATTATGCAGATGATGGCCGATGTAATGAACATGCCCATTCGAATTCATAGGTCGGAACAAACCTGCGCGTTGGGCGCTGCTATGTTTGCAGCAACCGCTGCCGGTATTTATGATAAAGTGGAAGATGCGATGGAGGCAATGGGTCAGGGCTTTGATGCGGAATACCATCCCAATCCAGACCGTGTATCCATCTTTGCCCATCGTTACCAAATGTATAAACAGCTTGGTAGTTTTGTGGAAAGTTCATTAGGTTAATTTGGCAAGGAAAATTTTGTATTACTAACCGCCAACCGCCAAACCCGAAACACGAACCGCGAAACTCAAAACCTGAAACACAAATTTTAAAATGACTAAATACAAACAAATAAGAGACGAAGCATACGAAGCAAATATGCAATTGCCTAAACTTGGACTCGTAATATTTACGTTTGGCAATGTTAGTTCTGCAGATAGAGACCTGGGCGTTTTCGCCATTAAACCGAGCGGCGTTCCTTACAAAGATTTGACACCGGATAAAATGGTGATAGTAGATTTTGAAGGAAAGACGGTAAAAGGAAAACTTCGCCCATCTTCAGATACATTAACTCATGCCGTGTTGTACAAGCATTGGGAACATATTGGCGGTATCGTTCATACCCACTCAACCTATGCAACTGCCTGGGCGCAATCGCAGCGCGACATACCTATTTTTGGAACCACACATGCAGATTATAATACGGTAGACATACCATGCGCTGCACCCATGAACGACGAAATGATTAAGGGTGATTATGAATACCAGACCGGTTTCCAGATAATGAATTGCATGAAGGAGAAGGCCTATAATTATGAAGAAGTGGAAATGATTTTAGTTGGAAATCATGCGCCGTTTACCTGGGGTAAAACTGCGGAAAAAGCTGTGTACAACAGCGCAGTGCTGGAAGCAATTGCACAAATGGCTTTGTACACCGAACAGATCAACTCAAATGCGCCGAGGTTGAAAGATGCACTGAAGCAAAAGCACTGGGAGCGTAAGCATGGACCGGATTCGTATTACGGGCAATCGTGACTAGTGAATGGTGAATGGTGAATAGTGAATAGGAAAAAGGCAAACGTATAATCGTATCGTCATTGAGAGGAGGAACGACGAAGCAATTCGCTGATGGGCTATAAAGATAATCAAACGCAAAAGCAGTTTGCTTCCTCGCTGCGCTCTTCGCAATTACGGCTAATTATTTTTCTGTGTAACCGCGTGGCGCGGTGGATCCGTGGTTTAAAAAGCTCTTTGTGTTTCTTCGCGCCTTTGCACCTTCGTGGCTAAAATGTACAAGTGTGCGACGCAACGATGATGCTATAAAAAACAATTGCCTGTAACATAAAAAAACAAAACGCATGATCGACTTAAAACAATTGGAAGTATGGTTTATAACAGGTAGCCAGCACCTGTATGGTGAAGAAACTTTGAAGCAGGTGGATGCCCATTCATTGGAAATTGCTTCCTCATTTCACCAGGCGGAAGCTATTCCTGTAGGCGTCGTTTTCAAACCTGTTGTAAAATCTACTGAAGAGATATACGCCATTTGCCAGGAAGC
>JANPIA010000386.1:0-8732 GCA_031424735.1 Segetibacter sp. | reverse complement strand
AAGCGCCCATGCAAAAATGATCAACCTCAGTACCAACCTTGGATCCATTGTTTTTTTTATGCTGAAGGGAAGTATACTTTATAAAATTGCTATCCCCATGGCTGTTTGCAATGCTGTTGGCGGAACACTCGGTGCAAGGCTGGCTATTGCAAAAGGCAATCAATTTATCAGGGTATTTTTTCTGCTGGTTGTTACGGGTACCATTATTCGTTTTGCATACGATGTGTTTTTTAAGTAAGGTTTTTGGAACCACGAAGGCGGGGAAAAACACACAGTTATTCTGGTAATATGCACGAAAAATTCTTTACTCCGTAAACATCTGTAAAAAATGTTTACATAAAAAAGTCTTGTTCCCCACCCGCGGAACAAGACTAAAAGGACGGAATTCAAAACCCTCTTTAATGTATAGTTTTTGCTGCTAAAAAGTTTCCCGAAGCATCAAACTTAACGGCATAGCGCGTGCTGTTCGCTTCAATAATTACAACGTATCCAATAACAGAATTGCTTCCGTAGGAGAATGCCTTTGAGAATACATAGTTAGGATATGTTGTGGTGAGATAGCTTAATGCACTTGCAGGCAACGCAGTTTGCAATACAGGCAATGGTTTAGCCGGATGAGATGGCAATTGCGCACGGCTAACAAAAGTACCGGCAGCCGTAAATACAGTAGCATACAAACCATTGTTTCGGGAGATAACCACGATGCCGCCATCCCTGTTTTTAAATGCAGCAGTTAGCGTATCACCGGCAGCATTTGTTGCCAGGTAGGTAAGCATAGCAGCCGGTAAAGCGGATAAGGCAACAGTATCTTTTTGTTTTCCATCCCTGTGTCCAAAATGCCCGCCATTGTGCCAACCGTTTCCTATCAGGTCGCGACCTTCACGTTGCTCCAACACACTTACAAAAGCGCCCGTGGCATCAAACTTTAAACCTACCGGGTTTCCATTGTAATTAATCACTACTACATAACCCGCTGCAGTACCCGAAGCATCTTTTATGCTAAATGCTTTGCCAAATGCATAGCCCGAATAATTTGCGGTAAGATATGCTGTAACGGATGCGGGCAGGCTGCTGGCGGCTACGGAATCTTTACGTGATCCACGGCTGCATGTTTGAACCAGGTAAATGGAATCGCCGGAGGTAGTTGTACTGGCTGTTACTGCTATAGCTTGCTGGGCAACTACTGCTGCCTGTATAGAGTTTGCTTCGTCACTTGTTATTGAGTTCTCTTTTTTGCACGATGCAAATACGAACATTACACTTGCCAATGCTATGGCTGCTACATTCATTGTTTTAATTGTTTTCATTTTTTTTGTTTGATAAGATGTAATAAAGTTGTGAGGTTAAAAGGATCGCCGGTGCGATAGCGGGTTGTTGGTAATTGGAAATTGGATTTTGAGGCTTATTCAAGTGTGCTCTTATACTTACCCATCTAATTCCGAAATAGTATTATACCGAACAACGACAACGTATCAATGATCGTTATGGATCGTCGCCAAGGTGATTGCAAATAATGGCGGTACATAGCAAAAACGTACTCATGATTTGTTTTAGTTAAAGGACAGGTATGCAGTTGCAAAGCACATTGGCAAACAAACCAACCACCTGTAAGAATTAATAAAAATTTGAGTAGCTATTTAACCAGGCGAAGAATTGAACTTTGATTAAAATAAATTTTAGTGAGATCGCTGATGCATTTTTCCGCAGACATCTGCTGCGACAGGCTCCAGTGCGTCAGCTCGTTTCCTCTTGCGTCCAATAACACGGTGAAAGGAAATTGGTGTTCAGGATTATACTTATTTGCAAGCATTTTATGTTCGGCAGCCAATGGTTTTAAAAAAGATTTTATTTTATTCAAATTCATATCAACATTCATTAATACAAGATTTTTTATCGCAAACAACCTGAATGCATCGTTATCAAAAAGCTCCTCCTTCCACGATTCACCAGCTTCATCCCACCCCGCTCCGCAAAAATTCAGCACCATTAGTTTGTTCAATCTTGACGCCGCTTTCCTTGCCTTTTCAAAGTCAACATACCAAACCGGTTGCCTGGACGCGGTGGAAAAAAACATTGCAAGTAAAGGCTTCATAACCCGGTGGTTTATTACTTTCCTAAGTATTCAGATGTGTTGTGTTGTAGCAAGGTTGGGCAAACAGAAATAAAATTTTTAATTGCCAGGCAGCCCTTATTTCAGAGCAGATGTGAGCACGAAAATTATGGTTGGGCTTATAAACTGACATTTGCATTTCATTAGCATTTATAAAATAGCATGTGCCAATTTTTTTTTGAACTGCCTACTTTTTCATCCAGTTGTTCAGGAAGGAATGATAGGTATTACTAACGGGTAATTCTTTTGCAGAGGTGAGCACAACATTTTTTTGGTACACAGATTTAATGTGCACCAGGTTTACCACATAGCTGCGATGGATACGCTGGAATTTGGTTTCCGGCAGTTTTTCCAACAGCGCTTTCAGGGTCATCAGCGTCATAACAGGGCGGGCATTTACCAGGTGAATTTTTATATAGTCATCCAGGCTTTCTATATACTCAACTTCATCCAAATTAATTTTGATCAATTGATATTCCGACCGCACAAAAATGGTATCGGTTTCTTTTTTCACCGTATTGCGATACTGGTAGTATTCAATAGCCTTGCCAACAGCCTTTGAGAAACGTTCGAACGAAAATGGCTTCAACAAATAATCCAGTGCATCCAGTTCAAACACATCGTACGCAAATTGTTTATAGGCAGTTGTAAAAATAGCCATGGGTTTTTGTTGTATCGATCGTAATAGATCGATACCGTTTATGTCGGGCATATTTATATCAATAAACAACAGGTCTACCGGGTTATTGCGAAGGTATTCGGCGGCGGTAACTGCATCATCAAATGTATGCAGCAGCCTGAGTGCCGGAAAGCGTTGCGCGTACTCTTTTACCAGGTTTAGCGCCAACGGCTCATCATCGATAGCTATACATTTCAATTGCATTCTCAACAAAGTTTTGTTACGAAATCAGTACCAGTTTTACGCGGTACATTCCATCTGCCGACGTAATGTTCAACAAATGCTTTTCAGGATACAAATGTTCGAGCCGCCGCTTCGCATTTGATATGCCAATACCTGCACGCTCCAATTTGCGTGTATCATTGTACAGCCTGTTTTCGGTAAAAAATGTAATAGTATTTTCCTCTGCAACAATTTTAATGATAATGGTGGAAGGTTCATGATTGCTGGTTCCATATTTAAAAACATTTTCAATAAATGTCATCAATAATAACGGCGCTATATTTTTGTTAGCAATGTTTCCCGATACTGTAAAGTTCACCGTTGCACGGTCGCTAAGGCGCATCTTTTGTAAATCAATATAATCACCGGCACAGTCCACCTCGCTCTGCAGCGGAACAAAATGCTGTGTCACCTCATCCGTTATATACCGCATAATGTTCGACAGCTTTAAAATTGAGTCGGCTGTTTTCTCACTCTTCATTACCGCCATCGAATAAATATTGTTTAACGTATTAAATAGGAAATGCGGGTTTATTTGCGCCTTTAAAAATGATAGTTCAGCCGTGGTTTTATCCGCTTCGGCCTGCACTGCCCTGCGTTCGCTTACCCTCCATTGTTTTGCAATTTGCAGCGCCGCGCCAAATAATAATACTATGGCAAAAAGTATCAGGCTAATAATGTCAAATGCCGGTCCCCTGCCTCTTCTTCTACCCACCTGATCAGGAAAACCCGATCCGGTAAAATCGTTCGGCTGCGGTGGTGTATGCAATCGATCGAAAGGTCGCAAAAAATAGAAGCCAACCAGCAGCGCAACCACTATAGCAAAATAGGCCACGTACTTTTTATTGAGGTAAAAAACCGGAAACAGCACCGAATAATTCAGGTAAAACAGCCCCACATACGCCCCATAAAAAATAAGATAAGAAAGGGTAACTAAGTTCCAATGAAAGTGTGGCGAACCAGCAGCGACAAATGAAACGATCAAACCAAAAAACAGCAGCCAGCCGGTTATATGGAAGATTACTGTATGCAGATTCTTTGGAAGCATGAGCAAAGTAATAGTGATGTGGCGTACTTCACCGATAAGTATCGGTAACTGCCATTATTATACAGACAAAATTGATTCGCTATCCGCTTTAACCACATTGCTTAAGCTACATTTAAGGTTGTCCACCCAACTAATCCAATCTCGCCAACCATCCTTAATCAACTGGTATATTATACAGGTAAATGTAAATATTAACTATCGGCAAATAAATATCCTCTACGGGTAAACCTTTTATTACCAGCACGCTCCCAAATAGTTTTACTAAATAAACGCAAAGCATGGAACGAAAAGATTTTTTAAAGAACAGCATCGGGTTGATGGGGATCACTTCTATCATTAACGCATGTACTAAGGCAGATGCTATAGCATCCACCACTACCGGAACCACCGGCAGTTGCATTGTTTCGCCCACCGAAGTTGAGGGTCCCTACCCTTATGTGGGCGGCGAAATTACCAACCCCCTTCAACGCATAGACGTTACCGGCGGACAAACCGGCGTACCGCTGACTTTAAATTTTACCGTAGTAAATGCCAACAACAATTGTTCAATTGTTGCGGGTGCAAGGGTAGATATATGGCATTGCAATAAAGATGGCTATTATTCAGGCTACGGAAATCAAACCAGTGTTAACGGAACACAAAGTAATGTTGGGCAAAACTGGCTGAGAGGTTACCAACTTACCGATGCTAGTGGAAAAGCCCAGTTTCTAACTATTTATCCGGGTTGGTATCCCGGCAGGGCAACCCATATTCACCTGGAAGTTTTTGTAAGCAATGTGCTGAAAAAAACTACCCAGATCACTTTTCCTGAAACCATTTCCGACGTGGTGCATGTGTCAACCTTGTATGCTGCTCACGGAAAAAATACAACACGGAACGCGGCCGATGGCATTTTTAATAATTCTGCCGCCGATCTGGTCAACGAAACCGTTGCCCTTACCGGCGATACAACTTCAGGCTTTACCGGAACTCTTACGTTGGGGTTGGCGCTTTAAACTTAATCCATATCCAAATAAAAGTTGGTGCTTCGTCGCCAACTTTTTTATTAAGGGTGTTCCATAGCGAGTATTTTTTTTGAGCCAGGCAACCGGATATCTGTTTGGCATTGGTGGCGTCGCACTCTTGTACAACATAACCTTATGGATCAATAACAAACTTAACAAACAACACATGCAACAGGCACTTATAAAACTAACTTACCGGCAGGTTATTGATGCGGGCGCTGAAACCGCCTTTGAAAAAAATGTAATGAATGCATCGTATGCCGAATATTTAATGAAGTCGCAGGTTTACAACCCCGATGGAAAGTTTACTACATTTTCACAGCTAAAGGCAAACGATGGACGAGCCAACTCCCTGCATTATAAAAGTGGTTTTGGCGTTGCAGGGTTTATTAAACAACTAAAACAAACCATGCCTGGCGTGCACGATACTTTTGGCAGAGCCCTGGCTTTTGATACCTACCAATTTGAAGTAACCGAATCAGACATAACTGATAAATCGGCGCATAAAGTGGCTATTCATTATATAACGGATACACTAACAATGTTTGGTTTTGCAGGAAATTGTATGGTACTGGCAAATGGCGTCCAACTAAAAAAATCAACCACCGAAGCTGTGGAAACTTTTATGGTTCTATTGCATTCTGCAATAGCCATTAGTAGTTACCAGCAGGCAGAAGTTTAATAAAATGCTAAAGCTGGCAAACAGCCGAAGGTTATACAGCGAATTGATTTCCTATAGTATCAGAATATTGTGCACTGAATGTTCAGCTTGGCTTTGCGGCACAAGAGTGCGACGCAACCTTGCTTAATCAACGATATAGACCCTGGTAAAAAAAAACTAAAACTTAAAAAACAAACCCAACCTTTTTATTCACTTATCCCATCTATGACGGAGTATAACACCTTGCACAACCTACCCGATATAATAAATAGTTGTATCAAAGGCGACAGACAGGCGCAAAACAAATTGTATCAACAGTTTGCCAAAACGATGTTTGTGGTTTGCATGCGCTATTCAAAAAACCGGGAAGAAGCCGAGGAGACCTTACAGGAAGGATTTATGAAGGTGTTTGATAACCTGGAGCAATTTAAATTTGCCGGATCGTTTGAGGGGTGGGTTAGAAAAATAATGGTTAACTGTGCATTGCAGAAACTACGTAGCAAAACGCATATGCGCCCCATAATATCCATTGAAGAATCTGCTTTTGAAGGTGTTGGAAATGAAGATATCATTGCAAGGATTGGCACAAAAGAGTTGATGAAAATGGTTCAGAAACTTCCTCCCGCTTATAAAATGATTTTCAACCTGTATGTATTTGAAGGAATGAAACACCGGGAAATTGCGGAGCAACTGAATATATCGGAGGGCACCTCCAAATCTAACTTATCGGATGCCAGGAAGATTTTGCAAAAGGCGGTTAATGACAGCTTACATTTTGGTAAACAAAACATGCATTATCTATGAGTGAAGATTTACACAGGATGGACGATTTATTCCGGAAGGCATTGGATGGGCACGATGATGAGCCGTCGGCGGGCGTTTGGGATAAACTGGACCGCAGCCTGGATAAACGCAAGGTGGTAAGCATTAACCGCAAATACAAAAGGGTAAAATGGGTAGCCGCCGCTCTTTTGTTGTTTGCCTGCGGCCTGGCAATGTACACGTTTCAAACACGAAAGATAAACCGTGAACTGGTAAAGGCATCCCTGGGAAACAGACCGGCAGCTACCATGCAAAGAAAAGACGACTCTAAAAAAGAAGTAACAAAACCATCAAACGGAAAAGCGGTTGATCTGTTGCCCTCAAGTAAAAATGCCGATGCTGGCAATGAGCAAAAAAATAGTGCTGCCACAAAGGAGCAACTGGTAAAAAAGCCATCGATCTCTACCAACAAAACAAACCCAATTGACAGCGATTCATCTTTCATGGTGCGAAAGCCAAACCAGGTTGCATCGTCCCGGGCAAATCGGGTGACAAGCAGACTTCCTTTGAGTGAAAAATCGTTGATACCTAAAGCACGGACTTTTAAAAACAACATCGCCCTGCAAGGCGGTACAACGTTAGTTATCCGCCAAAATAAAAACACCAACAAGAATACCTCCATAAAAAATGAGCAGGGAAAACTGGTTAGTGCAAATGAAAAACCTTTGTTAGAAAACGAGTTACACGCCAATAAAATTTGGGCATCCATTGCCATTGAGCCTGCAAAACACGAAAGTGCGGTTAACGACCTGGCGATTGTTTACAACTCGGTTTTAAAAGTTGAAAGTGTTGGTAAAGCACACGTAAAAACACCTTTAAAAAATAATGTGCAAAAAAATAACCCGGTGAGGTTGCCCGGTAGACCCATGTTTTCTTTAACCGCTTTCTTTTCGCCCGATATAATTTCCAATAACCTACAGGAAGGCAAGCGAATGTTTAGAGAAGATGACCGCAATGAAATTAAACAAAAAGAGTCTCCTGGATTTTCGTTCAGTACCGGCTTGGTGGTTAATTACCGCATCAAGCCCAAATGGAGTATTAGCGCCGGCCTCGTTTCATCCACCATTACAAAAAACATTCGGCAAAAAAATGTGTATGCACGCCCCGATAACAATGGCAATGTGCGGTTTAGAATTAATTGTTCGTCCGGTTATTCTTATATCACGGTAAAGTCTGCAAGCACGCCCAACGCTGGCGACAGCCTTTCCGCCACAAATTCAAAAAGCATTTTGAATTATTTCAGCATACCGCTTTCCCTGCAATATCATTTTAATGCAGGAAGGTTTAGCATTTCGCCGGGGGCAGGTATTTCATCCAATTTTTTAACGAAGAGTAGCATCGAAACAAATATTCAGAACGGAACAAACAGTGACAATCAAGTTTTGAACAACATTGAAGGATTGAAAAAAACGTATTTGCAGGGTCTAACAACGCTGGCTGCTGACTACCGGTTAAATAAATCGATTTCGCTCAACTGCACACCCACCCTACGTTTTGCACTTACTTCCATCAATCAAAACAGCCCGGTAAAATCATATCAAAGTTCGTTGGGTTTATCAACAGGACTTTCTTTACATTTTTAAGAAAAAAAGAAAACAATAGTACCCAACGCTGCGTTTACATTAGAGATCTGTTTATAAAAATCAGTGCAGTTATGAAAGCCATTTCTTACTTTATTAATTTGTTGGCAAACATTGTGGTTTACCTCACCACCGAAAAATACAGCATCAATAGCCGAGTTTTATAGATGCTTTGGGCGAACGTAAATTTTTGCGTTGGGTCGAGCCTTTTTGGCTGAAAGCAATATGTACTTTAATACGTTGCAGCCTATGGTTAAATTTGAGCGTTTTTAAAAATGAACGCCATGCAAGCCAGCCCTGTAAATTACAGCCAGTATCTTTCTCTCGACACCATCCTGCAAACACAACACCCGGAAAGCGATAGACTTGGCGCACCGGCGCACGACGAGATGTTGTTTATCATCATCCATCAAACCTATGAGTTGTGGTTCAAGCAATTGCTTACTGAGTTAGAGTCGGTAAACCATATAATGGCGCAACCCTATCTCAGCGATAATTCCCCCTCGCTGCAGATAGTGGTACACCGGCTGCAAAGAATGGTTACTATAATTAAAGTGCTTGTACAGCAAATTGAAGTAATGGAAACAATGACACCCATGGATTTTC
>JANPIA010000385.1:0-6717 GCA_031424735.1 Segetibacter sp. | reverse complement strand
TTCAGCATCATATGTTTTAGACCCTGTTGCGTTTCCCAACGCCGATGCACTGAAGGCAAACATCGGAAGGCTAAATGTTACGAATGCTTCAGGCGATACAGATGGCGATGGCGATTTTGATGAGATACATACATTCGGTGCACGTTCTATTTCTATTTGGAATGCAACAACGGGTGCATTGGTTTGGGATAGTGGTGATGATATGGAACTGATCACTTCTAAGCACCCTGTGTTTGGTGCTATCTTTAATGCGAGCAATGCTAACAATACCCTAAAGAACAGAAGTGATGATAAAGGTCCCGAGCCGGAGGGGGTAACCATTGCAGAGATCAATGGCCGAACATTTGCTTTCATAGCTTTGGAAAGAATTGGCGGATGTATGGTGTACGATATTACCAACCCTGCAAGCCCGGTGTTTGTTGATTATAAGAATACCAGGACGCTAACTTCGTACGGTGGCGACAACGGTGCAGAAGGCATCATTTTCATCAGTGCAGCAAATTCTCCAACCGGTGCTCCAATTATAATTCTTGCAAATGAAGTTTCCTCAACACTATCATTTTACGCAGTTAATACAACACCTTTAGATATTAAGATTACAGGGATCAAAGCGCAAAACACCGGAAGCCGCCATCGTATAGAATGGAGCACTGCCACTGAGGCAAACGGGGATGTTTTTGAAATGGAGAAAAGTAATAATGGTATCAGTTTTCGCTTAATGGCGGTTTTAAATGCAAAAGGGATAGCATCATCATACCAACTTTTTGACGAGCAACCATTCGTAGGTTTAACTTATTACAGGCTAAGGTTGAAACACGTTTCAGGCACCATTTCCTACTCTACAATTGTTACTGCTTCGCTTAATAGAAAGCCAAAGGCGTTACAGGTTTATCCAAACCCTGTAAAAGATCAGGCTATAGTGAGGGCTGACGGCCCGCAGTGGATGAATACAAAAATTGAAATGGTAGACATGAAGGGCAGGGTATTAAAAAGCGTACATTTAACCACACAACATACCACCATTGATATGCGCTCTATGCCAGCAGGCATGTACACCTTTCGATATTTCTCCGATAACAAAATGCAGGCAATAAAGATCACGAAACAATAAAATCAATCTCCATAATACAAAAACTGCCACTGGTAATTGGTGGCAGTTTTATAAGAATACTTAACAAATTGGTGGTACTAAATTTACAATTTGTTGATAGCCGCAGAAGATATTTGTACCAGGCAATCATTAACAAGTTTTACACTCACCCCGTTTCTACGGGGTGTTTTATTGTAGCACAAAAGTTTAATATTCTGGTAATATCAATTCATATTATCTTGATACAACAATGATAGTTTGCATAAACTTAATCCAATGGCAAGCTATAAAAATGCGATGGAGTTAACTATTGGTAAAACACAGCCATCATCCACTCCACACCTTTCCTTCCCCTGCTTCTTATTTTCAGTTGCAAATAATTACCTGATCAATGTGCTATCAAAAATTATTATCTCCCACTTGTACAACCTTTCTTCGCTTGTTAGAAATCCTAATCTATCATGAAACCACCAAAAAGGCATGTTGATATTGTAGTGATTTCTGATGTCCATTTAGGCACCTTTGGATGCCATGCAAAAGAACTGCTGCATTATCTAAAAAGCATTAAACCAAAAACAGTGGTGCTGAATGGTGATATTATTGACATTTGGCAGTTCAGTAAAAACTATTGGCCCAAAAGCCACATGCAAGTGGTAAAGCATTTATTTGGCTGGATAAGCAAAGGTGTAAAAACTTATTATGTTACGGGCAACCACGATGAGATGCTAAGAAAGTTTGTAGGACTTAAAATGGGTTCCTTTAGGATAGTGAACAAGCTGGTACTCGAGTTACCGGAAAATAAGAAAGCATGGATTTTTCATGGCGATGTTTTTGATGTGACCATGCAACACTCTAAATGGTTGGCAAAGCTTGGAGCAGTTGGTTACGATACGCTGATATTGATAAACAGCCTTGCAAATTTTGTTTCGGAACGAATATTTAAAAAAGGAAAATTATCCTTATCGAAAAAAATAAAAAGCAGTGTAAAATCGGCCATAAAATTCATCAACAATTTTGAGCAAACCAGCGCGGATATAGGCATTAGCAAGCAATACGATTATGTTATTTGCGGGCATATCCATCAACCCGAAATGAGGGTTATTCACAACCAGCACGGAAGTATAAATTATCTAAATTCCGGCGACTGGGTTGAAAATTTATCAGCGCTTGAATGTATAAAAGGCGAATGGAGCATTTACCGTTTTAACCAGCAGGATCGCCTTAGTATGATGGAACATAAAGATGATGATGAAGAGGAATTAACCAACAGTAAGCTATTTAATAACCTTGTACAGGAGTTTAACCTGATGCGCCCATGAAAATCTTATATGCCATACAGGGTACAGGTAACGGGCACCTTAGCAGGGCGAGAGATATTGTACCCCTTTTACAAAAGCACCACGAAGTAGATGTACTGGTTAGTGGCACACAGGCAGATGTTGACCTACCGTTTGCGGTGAAATACAAATACAACGGGTTAAGTTTTGTATTTGGCAAAAGCGGAGGAATAGACATTTTTGAAACTTACCAACGCAGCAACCTGCGGGTATTGTTTTTAGAAATCAACAGCTTACCGGTTCAACATTATGATTTGGTGATCAATGATTTCGAACCCGTTTCGGCATGGGCATGCTACCAACGAAACAAGTTTTGCATCTCACTAAGCCACCAGGCTGCTGTGCTTCATAAAAATGCACCTAAGCCAAAATTTTCCGATGTAATTGGCAAGGCTGTTTTAAAAAGGTATGCACCAACATCCATTCAATATGGCTTACATTTCAGGGAATACGCAGCTAATATTTTTACTCCGGTTATTCGTAAAGAAATACGCCGGCAGCCAGCAACAAACAAAGGACACTACACAGTTTACCTGCCGGCCTACGATGATAAGCACATTGTAAAAGTGCTGAAAGAGTGTAAAGGAATAAGGTGGGAAGTTTTTTCAAAACACAATAGAAAAAAGACGACCGAAAAAAATATTTCCATACAACCAATAACGAACGAAGCCTTTATTAAAAGTTTGGCTAGTTGCGAGGGTGTATTGTGCGGAGCTGGTTTTGAAACCCCTGCTGAAGCATTGTTCCTCAAAAAGAAATTACTGGTGATACCCATGAAGGGGCAATACGAACAGCATTGTAATGCAGCAGCTTTAAAAGAAATGAATGTACCGGTAATAAAAAGCCTGAAGAAAAAGCACATTGAGAAAATAAGAGAGTGGCTCGCATCCAAACAACGAATAGAAGTGGATTACCCGGATAACATTGCTCAAATACTTAATGATATACTTTTAAAACATACCCCAATGGTTACGGGAGAAATTCCACAGCCAGGTAAAAAAGTTTACACCCTTAAAAAGTTCAGGCAGATGTCGTTGAAAAAAATATTTGCCAGCTTATAATACTAAAGAATGGATATAGCAAAAGCGGGTATTAATAACCACTTTAATTGGGGTGTGGCTACTTCAGCCTATCAAACTGAAGGA
The DNA here is from genome assembly GCA_031424735.1 of Segetibacter sp. Lineage (GTDB taxonomy): Bacteria > Bacteroidota > Bacteroidia > Chitinophagales > Chitinophagaceae > Segetibacter. The sequence continues at coordinate 3,145 of JANPIA010000385.1, read as the reverse complement.
GCGTTCAATACCGATGGTAAAGGCAAATCAATTTGGGATGTTTTTTCACACACCAATGGAAAAACTTTCGCCAACCAACATGCTGATGTAAGCTGCGATTTCTATCATCATTATGCACAGGATATTGCTTTAGTAAGTATACTCAATATCCCCAACTTTCGCTTTTCGCTGTCGTGGAGCCGTTTGCTGCCACACGGCAACGGTATTCCAAATTATAAAGGAATTGGGTTTTATAATAAGGTGATAGACTTTTGCCTGGACCTTGGAGTTGAACCGTGGATCACCTTGTATCATTGGGACCTGCCTTACGAACTTGAAAAAAAGGGCGGATGGACAAACCGCCAGATCGTACAATGGTTTAGCGATTATGTGCAGCTATGTGTAAGGGTGTTTGGCGACAGGGTGAAGCATTGGATGATTTTAAATGAGCCAATGGTTTTTACCGGTGCAGGCTACTTTTTAGGTGTGCATGCGCCAGGTAAAAAAGGATTGAACAACTTTCTATCGGCTGCACACCATGCAGCTTTGTGCCAGGCAGAAGGAGGACGAATTGTACGGTCGCTACAAACCAACTGCAAAGTGGGCACTACTTTTTCCTGCTCTCTAATTCAAGCCAACACGCCAACAGAAGAAGACCACAACGCCGCGGTACGCATTGATGCGCTGGTTAACAGGTTATTTGTTGAACCACTTGCAGGAAATGGCTACCCGGTAGAAGGTTTCAAATTACTTCAGCGTATGGAGCAATTTGTAAAAGATGGAGATGAAAGCAAGTTGTCATTTGATATGGATTTTATCGGGGTACAAAACTATACCCGCGAACTGATAGCGCACTCCCATTATAAACCGTTTGTTTGGGCAAAAGTTATACATGCAAACAAACGCAACGTTGAGACAACCGCTATGAACTGGGAGGTTTATCCTGAATGCATTTATGAAATGCTGCTGAAATTTTCCGCTTATAATTTTAAAGAAATTGTGGTAACTGAAAACGGTGCCGCCTTTAACGATGTTGTGGTAAATGGCGAAGTGTATGATGTTAAACGTCAGATATTCCTGAAACGGCATATTGAACAGGTACTAAAAGCAAGGGAGGAAGGGGTAAATGTTACGGGATATTTTGTATGGTGCCTAACCGATAATTTTGAATGGGCAGAAGGTTACCGTCCACGCTTTGGTTTGGTGCATATTGACTTTACCACACAAAAAAGAATCATTAAATTTTCTGGTCACTGGTACGGCGAGTTGATGCGAAATTCATCGATTAATACCGGTATTGGCAAAGTAATCAGTGGAGGCTAAGTTCATTATAAACGCAGCAACAATCCATCCTTATCCATTACCAAAATTTTCTCTGCCTGCAAATAATCAAGCACCTGCCACACTTTTTCTTTTTTTATAAATTGAAGCTGCCCGAAAAGATCATTTGTATTGATACCTCCCGCAGGTATGCAGTCATGTATTCTTTCCTGTACCAATTTAAACTCTTCCACCGATAGCAGGTTGCTTTTCTGCCGCAGACAATTATCACAGCTACCGCATTCCTTCATATTATCATCACCAAAATAATTACCGATGAATTTACTGCGGCAGGGCTTTACCAATGCTACATAATGTAACATGGCTTCTATCCGTTGCTGGTATAATTTTTTGCGATGTAAGTAATGCTCATGGTTAAAAGTTAAGTATTCTGCGGAAGCACGGTTTTGCAAAAAATAAATTTGCGGTGTTTCTTTTGGAGGATGATATTCTATAATTCCGTAAGCCTGTAATTCCCGCAGATGCTGGCGCAAAGTGTCTATCGTATTTTTTATTAACCGGCTTATCAACTGCTCGTTTATAGAAACTATGTTGTCGAAAATACCTTCGTAGGTTCTTAAAAGATATTTGATGGTATTCTCTAATTCCGTGTGAGACTTTTCAAAGTTTTCGAGCGTTTTTTTATCGGAGGTAAAGCCAACTTTTGTGGGGATGAAAACCTGCTCATTAAATGTAAGGTGCCCATCCTGCTCCAATGCTTTTAAAACATTCACGGCAAGCAAAGCATTTAGCTTAAAATGTTTAACAAACTCACCAAGGTCAAAATCGTAGTAAATGCCCTCGCCGGTACTAACAGGTATTTGAAGATAATTGGCAAGCGCCTGGTAAACATTGCGTATCAACTTTACGTCCGGGTATTTTATGCCTGGCATTTTTTGCAGTTCAACCAATTCTTTATCGTTGTATAACAACACAGCAAAAGAACGTCTGCCATCTCTGCCTGCCCTGCCTGCTTCCTGGTAATAGTTCTCCAGGTTGTCAGGCACATCCATGTGAACCACCGTCCTTACATCGGGCTTATCTATACCCATGCCAAATGCGTTGGTGCAAACCATTACAAGTGTTTGATTTTGTATCCATGCTTCCTGCTTATTGTTTCTATCAGTTTGCAGTAAACCGGCATGATAATAATCTGCAGAAATATGGCTGAGCTGAAGCAAGTGGGCAATCTCCTTGCATCGCTTTCTATTTCTGCAATAAACTATTGCACAGCCAGGAACCTTTTGCAAAATCTCTATCAGCTTATTGATCTTACTGTCAACCTTAAATACACTAAACGAAAGGTTAGGTCGTTCAAACGATTGCCTGAATATATTTTTTGTTTTGAACAGAAGCTTATCGCAGATATCGTTTTGTACAATGGGTGTTGCCGAGGCGGTTAGTGCCAGGATGGGGACATTTGGGAACTCGTGTTTGATGTTGGCTATACGCAAATAAGGCGGACGAAAATCGTAGCCCCACTGCGATATACAATGCGCCTCGTCTACTGCAATAAGATTGATATTAAGTGCCTGCAAATATTCTTTGAAAAGCGAAGTCTCCAGGCGCTCCGGCGATACATACAAAAATTTAAAATTGCCATGAACCGCATTTTGTAAGGTTTGCTTTACTTCAAAAAAGGTCATCCCACTGTGGATAGCTAAAGCAGGGATATTTCTTTTCCGCAGGTTTTCTACCTGGTCTTTCATCAATGCAATAAGTGGGCTTATAACCAGGCACAATCCATCTTTGCAAAGCGATGGTATTTGAAAACAAATTGATTTGCCACCGCCTGTTGGTAGCAGGGCAAGTGTATCTTTTCCGGCTAAAACCGAAGCGATGATTT
>JANPIA010000384.1:0-5254 GCA_031424735.1 Segetibacter sp. | reverse complement strand
TGTGGATGAAGTGAAAGGTGTCATCGTTACCAACGATGAGCCAACGGCAGCCGAATTAAAGGTGTTGCATAAAACCATTAAAAAGATAGAAGACGATACGGAGCGGTTTAGCTTCAACACCGCCGTAAGCACTTTTATGATTGCAGTAAATGAACTCGGCGATCTAAAATGCCATAAGCGCTCAGTACTTGAACAACTCGTTATTTTATTAACGCCGTATGCGCCGCATATCAGCGAAGAATTGTGGAGTTTGTTAGGTAATGAGGGGAGTGTGTTGAATGCTCCATTTCCAACGCTGGAAGAAAAGTATTTGGTGGAAAGTTCCAAGGAATATCCCATCAGTATTAATGGTAAAGTAAGGGCTAACCTCAACCTTTCATTAGATGCCACACAGCAACAGGTAGAAGAATTGATACAATCGAATGAGGTGGTGCAAAAGTGGCTGGATGGCAAACCGCCGAAAAAGGTAATTTACGTGAAGGGGAAAATGATCAATGTTGTTGTATAGTTTATGGGTCGCTATTAGTTACTCAAAAACCTTATAGGTCTTTAAGACCTATAAGGTTTTGCGAATAAAAAAAGCCTCCCTGGAAAGAGAGGCTTTAACACACAAAATATAAAAAGATCAGGCTTTAACTCCTTCAACAGTTTTAGAAAGTAACGCGGTGGATGGTTGCTCCTGTTTGATGACCGCTTTATTGGAAACCAGCACCTCACCATTCATTGTTTTAACGATAATGGCAGTTTTAATTTCTTTATTCAGTTTTATATAAGCAGCACCAAATTCGTTGGTAGATACAATTGAAAGGAGATTGTTGTCGCTATCAACAATTATGACCGAGGCATTCTTTGGAAAGTTGCTAACCCAGACGTTCGACTTTTCACTGGCGGTAGTTATTGTTACAGAAGCTGTCGATTGAGCGCTAAGTTTACCGAATGAAATATTTGATAAGATGACAATTGCAACCAGGTATTTTAGTATCGCTTTCATTAATTCGCTTTTAGTCATCACTATATTTCAATTGATGTGCCAGTAGACGGATGACAGGGTAAGATTTTGTTTTCGTGCTACAAAGTACAAACAAAAATCGCTTTTCAAACTGTTTTGGAGTCATAATGCAAACGCCGTGTAATTCTAAAAGGGCAAGTATCGTTTTCAGGGTAGGTTGTGCGGATGATAGCCAGCCATCTAATAGCATCGGGTAAAAATAAAATTAGCAATATTCAATAGATCTTACAATTGATTTTCAATCAGTTGAACTATTAAAATGCTGGCAAAGTTCTATTAAAACACCATTGGTTTCTTTGGGATGGAGAAAGCAAACCAGCTTATTATCAGCCCCTTTTTTAGGCGTTTTATTTAGCAAAATAAAACCTTCACCTTGCAGTCGTTGCATTTCAATTTCAATATTTTCTACCTCAAAAGCAAGGTGATGAATTCCTTCACCTTTTTTTTCAATGAACTTTGCGATCACGCCATCGGGGGCTGAACTTTCCAATAATTCAACCTTTGTTTCCCGAATTTGGAAAAAGGCAGTCGTTACCTTTTCACTTTCCACTATTTCGGTTTTATAGCACGAAGCATTTAAAAGCTTTTCAAAAAGAGGGATGGAAGCAGCCAAACTTTTTACGGCAATACCAATGTGTTCTACGTTTTTCATTTGGTGATAATTATCAGGTTAATTAATTAGGGGCTTTCTATTTGAATAGTTTGCCAACGCCGCCCATGTGTTAGTTTTGTAATTATTAATAAAGGGCAAGTGCCGATGTATGTTGAAATTACCAGTTTATTTAGATAACAATGCTACAACTGCCTGCGATCCACGCGTGGTCGATTCTATGATTCCTTATTTTACGGAACACTTTGGTAATGCAGCAAGTCGTAGTCACCCGTTTGGCTGGTATGCACGCGAAGCCGTTGACCTGGCGCGGGAACAGGTTGCTGAATTAATTGGTGCTGAAACAAACGAGATCTTTTTTACAAGCGGCGGCACCGAAGGAGACAACCTGGCGATTAAAGGTGTGTACGAAATGTATGCAGCAAAAGGTAATCACATTATTACGGTTAGTACCGAACACCGGGCGGTGCTTGATACTTGTAAACATCTTGAAAAAGCAGGCGCCGATGTTACCTATTTATCCGTACAACAGGATGGTTTAATAAACCTGGAAGAACTTGAAGCTGCCATCAAACCAACAACAATACTAATTGCGGTAATGTATGCCAACAACGAAACCGGCGTTCTTCAGCCTGTAAAAAAAATCAGTGAAATCGCCCGCAAACACCAGGTTTTATTTTTTACAGATGCGGTACAGGCAGTGGGTAAAATAAAGGTGGATGTTAACAGCGATGGTATAGACCTGATGACTTTCACTGCACATAAAATGTATGGTCCCAAAGGTGTTGGCGCCTTGTATGTTCGTCGCAAAAACCCGAGGGTACGGATAGCTGCGCAAATAGATGGTGGCGGGCATGAAAAAAATATGCGCAGTGGAACTTTAAATGTACCCGGCATTGCAGGTTTTGGAAAAGCGGCAGCTTTAGCTATACTTGAAATGGAAGACGAGGGAAAACGGTTGAAACAATTAAGGGATAGACTTGAAAATGAATTGCTGAAAATCGATTCGGTTTTTATAAACGGAAGCCGCGTACAAAGGCTGCCACATGTTTGTAATATAGGCTTTAAACATACCGATAGCGAAGGGTTGATCATGGGGTTTAATAAGCATATTGCTTTAAGTACAGGTTCTGCATGCACCTCTGCCTCCATTGAACCATCGTATGTTTTAAAAGCAATGGGTTTGAGCGATGAACTTGCGCACAGTTCGCTGCGTTTTGGGTTGGGGAGATTTACAACCGAAGAAGAAATAAATTATGCCATTGATGAAGTAAGCAAAGCTGTTATAAAACTCAGGGAGATCAATGTAAATTATTAGGCAAATAAAAAAGCACACCTGCATCAGTCATCTGAGCGAAGTATGCTCTTTACTACTAAAAATAAATAGACTTAGCTGGCAATTTTTTCAGGTACCAGTGGAACCACGGGGACTGCTGGCAGTTCCGTTATTTCCGGGGCTTTTGTTGGTTTTGCTTCGGATAATTTTGGTGGAGGCGGTGGAGGTGGTGGCGGGAGTGGTGGAACTTCCACATTTACCACTTCTACAGGCGGCGGCGGCTTCACAGGCGCTTTCACCTTTTTTTGCGCCATAGCACTGCCGGCGGTAACAACGGCAGCTATAGCAAGCATCATTAGTTTGCGTTTCATATATTTTGTTTTGGATGAGACACTGCAATTCTTTGTTTCCATAAAAATAATTACAGCCCGATACAATAGAGCCACAAAAAAGCCGCCCCGGCTTTTACCAGGGCGGCTAAGTTCTATACTTCGCAATAATTAGTCAACCATAAAACTTTGGGAGAAGGAAGCGTCCGCAGATTTTATCGAAAGCCGGTAAATGCCTTTTGCCGGTGCTCCTTTTAAAGTTATCACCTTGTTAGCATCAATTCCGTCGTGTATTAAAATGGCTGCCTGTAACAACTGTCCGTTGCTGTTATAAATGCTGAGTTTATAATTTCCTGCTTCAATTCCGTTTAAAGCCAACGTAACAATATTGCCCTGGCGGAAAACCTTTATGGAATTGTTACCACCAAAATTGTTGATAGAAACAATGCGGCTTACCTCCGCTTTACCTCTTTCGCGTGCAAGCAGCCTGTAGTAATTTACACCGGTACGGGGAGCATTATCGTAAGCCGTATAAGCAGCGGAAGTGGTGCTGCTGTTTACCGGTTGTACCGAAGCGATTGTTATAAAGTTTATACCATTGAACGAACGTTGAACTTCATACATTTCCATATTTACTTCCTGCGCTGCGGTCCATTTAATAACATTCCTGTTTTTTTCCTTAACAGCGCGCAAATCTGATATGGTTACCGGCAATGCATTTAAAGAAGAGTAGGTGTTGAAAGTTGTTGCCGTATGCGGCTGCCATCCCTGTGTGGTACGGGAGAAGCCGGCGAAGCTTTCTCCAAATCCTTCGTCGGAGCGATAGGCGGTGTTGCTGATATAGGTTCCTATAAATTTGAAGGTTACGGGTCCGCTCAGGCCGAGAGAAGCCTTGGAAACTTTCTGCGTGTAGTTAGGAGAAGTGTTTGATCCTTTTGGAACAATTTCTGTAGCACTGCCCGTTGTTTGCACGCCGAAGGCATAGAAAAAAACATTGCCCGTATCCTTGTTAAACCCAACGGCTAAATCTGCCTGGAAGTTGGCCGGAAAAGTAAGCACCGATTGTTGAGATTCATTATTATATCCTGCAGCGGCAGTACTCACTGCACTTCCTGAACCGCGAAGCCCCTGTGTACTGGATATGCCACCGGCAATAGCATCAATGTAAAAAACGAGTACGTCGTTAAACTGGCCGGGTCCTTTGGTTAATCTAAAAAAAATAGAATCGCCGGTATCGGTAATAGCAAGTGTTCCCTGCCCAACGGCACCGCCGAAACCCGATTTTCCATTACCTGGGTAATTGGTTGTTTGAGCGAAAGTAGCGGAAGAGATGAATAAGCAAAGAAGTAAAAGATGTTTCATGTGTTAGGTTTTAGTTTATGCAATAGGCCACGTAATTTCCGATTTTTTAAAAGTTTTCCGGCAAATTTATTATTGCCTTAGTTTTGATTTTATGTGGATCATTTGTATGAAAGAATGGCGGCAATTTTTCAGCAGCCTCACCGGGTATATTGCCATTGTTCTCTTCCTTTTATTAATGGGTTTGTTCCTCTTTGTTTTTCCCGGATCAAGCATACTGGAGTTTGGTTATGCAACCCTCGATTCATTTTTTTCTCTTGCCCCCTGGGTGATGCTTTTTTTAGTGCCCACCATTACCATGCGCAGTATAGCCGACGAATATAAAAGCGGCACGTTCGAGGTATTGAAAACATTGCCGGTTGGTTCAGCAAAAATTGTTTGGGGTAAATTTTTTGGATGCCTGGTGGTAGTGGTTATTGCATTGTTGCCAACTATTGTATATGCCATTAGTGTACAGCAACTGAGTGCTAAGGGGGGCGTAGATGTTGGGGGAACAATAGGGAGTTATATAGGCTTAATGTTTTTGGGAGCCGTGTTTACGGCTGTGGGTGTTTGTATGAGCAGTTATACCAACAACACAGTGGTAGCCTTTATTGCGGCTGCTTTTGTTTGTTTTTTACTATACAGTGGTTTTGATGCATTGAGCCAGCTACCCCTATTTGCTAACGGGG
>JANPIA010000383.1:0-3406 GCA_031424735.1 Segetibacter sp. | reverse complement strand
CGTTGGGCGACTTTTGGCTGCTTCATGGTTTTAAGCTGGAAAAGGAGCTCCGCAAAACACTAACCAGCGTACCCGAATTTTCTTTTTTGCTACCAGTATTTGATAAAGACGGCTATTTCGGTTTATACAAACTGGTGATGGAAATGCCGCAGCAGCAAGTAAACAATGTATTATCACCACTTGTTGAAAAAAGTCTTTCAGCGCCAAGGCAATTTAAAAAAACCGAACCCGGCTATTGGGTTAACAAGCTGTATCAGGGAAAAGTACACTACGATAACATCGACCGCGGAATCTTCTCCATCTATTTTTTCAACATCATGCAGTTAAATAATGGCGATGCTGTTTTTCAGGGAGCCGGCATACCACATGCCTACCTTGAAGGACAAAACGTGGAGCTGATGGCAAACAGTGATAATGTGTTACGGGGCGGTCTCACACCAAAGAATATAGATGTAACCGAATTATTGAAAAATATCCGGTTTGAAGGAACCAATCCGCAAATTTTATCTCCCAATAAAATAAGCGATATTGAGAAAAATTACCCCTGCCCGGTAGCTGATTTTGGCATCAGCATGATTGAATTAACACCAAATCAAAAGTATCGGTCGCATACTTCTTCCGGCGAAATTTATCTGGTAGTACAAGGTTCTATTAGTATAGACCATTGGGAAAAAACATTTGAGACTGGTTCTGCATTTTATGTTTTGCCGGAAACCGATGTTTCGTTTTTTGCCGGCGAAAACTCCCTTGTTTTTAAAGCATTTGTACCAGGCAACTAATCAACCTAAACTTTCGTTGCACTAAAAGGCATTAGTTATTGGTTTAACCATTGAAGCCGATTAAACTTTTTATTGGGCAACTGGTCTATGCAGCATGTTGAAGTTTACTCCCCTAAATCTTGCCACCCGAAAAACATCGCTTCTTTCTTCACTTTGGTTTATCGCTATTGGCATTGCCTGCCTGATAGCTATTATTGTTATGGATACGGGTGATAATCTTTCTGATCGTTTTAAAAGGTTTTGAACGCTCCTTGGTAACTATTGGCATTGCCGGCGAAAATTTTATATTTTACCAGCAAATTTTCAACTATGGCACTCAATGCATACCTCACCATTAAAGGCGCAAAACAAGGTTTAATGAAAGGCAGCGTAATACAAAAAGGCAGAGAGAATCAAATAGCCATTTATGGGTTTGAGCATGAAGTAGTTTCGCCGCGTGATTCTGCAACAGGTCAATCGTCGGGTAAACGACAACATAAACCAATGCTGCTAACTAAAGAGCTCGATAAAAGCACTCCTTTGCTTTTTAAGGCGCTTGCACAAAACGAAAATATCTCAGAGTTTACACTTCGCTTTTATAGCCCCGCAATATTAGGCAGTGGCGGCTCGGGCACAGAAGTTCAGACCTATACCATCAAACTTACCAATGCTACCATCGTTTCAATAAACACCATTTTGGAAAATAATAAGATAGAAGTAAACATGCGGCTACCAGTGTTACAGCAGGTAAGTTTTGCTTACCAGAAAATTGAATGGATCTGGGTTGATGGAGGCTTATCATTTCTCGACACGTGGGATGCCGAACCCATCTGAACCTGCCTTTTAAATCGGGTCGGACCATCCTGAAAATTTTACCAGCTATTCTCACAGATGAAAAATGCCGAACGGAAACAACAGAAAACACCGGGAATTGAAGGATATTTATAATAATGCATTTCATATCCCACTTTAAATTTTCATCCACTATCAACCGATACTATTATCTATCATTCACCTTCTTTCTACCTTGTTTACACTACGTTCAGGGCAAACGTTTGATCTACGAGTTCCCCACAGTACACCAGTGTTTTACCAATAATGCCAAATCCTCCTATCCGGTAACTGCAACCAATTCGGGTTCAATTTTATCTGTATAACAGTTCAGTTGCCTGGCAACATCCTTTATAGCAAGCCTGGTATTTTGAGCCTCTATATTATATCAAAACAAAGGCGATAAATTCGTACCGTCCGGTTGCTGTTTAATGAAAGTTTTGCTACGCCCGGCAAGTTGTCGCAAAATCGCACATTGAATTAAGACTGCGGCTCGAATGGTTATAGCGCAAAGGCAAGTATTGCAGGTGATGTTTTGAATACTGCACCAAATATGGTTATGAAGAAAGCCAGGGGTAGTCCCTGGAGATTTTTAGAAAATCCGCCCTCTTTTGTACCGCCTGATTCGCCCGCTAATTTGAAAAGAAAAAATTGCAATGATAATATTAGCTAACATCGCTAACGAAAGTAAAACCAATTAAAAAAAAATCTTTATTCCTCTGTGGATTGATATTATATTTGGTATCGGGCTCCTGAATTTTTATATTATCTGCCCTATAACAAAGCCGCATTTAAAACCTTAAACACTAATACTATAAGCAACTTCAGATAATGACGACTAAGTTTTTTTTGGTGTACATAGGAAGTCTCCTTGCTTGCTCTATCGTATTATTTACTTTAGTAAAACAGTTTGCAACAGGATTTGGGGATAGTGTAAAAAAGCCGGTGATCTATGGCACTTTTTCGTCTGTAGTTACATCGTTTGCGGCCTATGCCAGCATTTATGTTTCACAAAATTTGTTTACGGTGTTCTGGGTTTTGGCAGGGCTGTTTTTGTTATTTGGCATTATACACGTAAGCCTTATTCATAAAAAATATTTTGCCTCAAATGCCGAAGGAGAGAGCGGATTACGAATTTTTATTGGCGAGTTGCTATTCGCCATGTCCATCATTTTATTTACCATCGTTGTTTTCTCCTCGCTGCAATATTTCTTAAAAGATAAAGGGAAGGATTTTTTGTTTTATCCGATGATGATGAGCACGTTTGCTTTTTTCATTCCGGTGATGGTTACACAAACTTTTCGCGCAGCGTTCAGTATCCCTCCCCCCGCCTACCACACCTGGGTTTACCCGGATGCTCCTATCAATTTACCCGAAGATGACCCAAGAGAAAAGCTAGTGGTAATGGGCTTTGAAATAGCCAAAAAAATAACCGATCCAAAACGGACTTTTTTCCGCGCCAAAGCGCCGGAGAATATTTACCTGGGCGACCTCTATTACTTTTTCATAAACGACTACAACGAATTGCAAAGCGAAACACCCATTCGTTTCATGGATGAGCAAAACGGAAACTACGAGTGGGTTTTCCGTTTAAAAACAAAATGGTACCAGGCACAAAAGGTATTGGACCCTTCGCTAACCGTTAAGGACAATGGTGTGAAAGAGAATAGTGTAATTATTTGCGATCGTATTTAAAACAACTTTTTTATGAGAGATCATCTCAGGCATTTTCCTGTGAATTGGATTAATGGAATGAAGATTAATAAAGATCACTTCATTGCACAGGATGATGGCTGGAAGGATACGTTAAATGATGT
>JANPIA010000382.1:0-16462 GCA_031424735.1 Segetibacter sp. | reverse complement strand
TAGCATTGCCTTGAATTCCATACTTACGTTGGGCTGCATCTTGTGAAAGCTGTCCACTTTCCACTTCTTCAACAACCTGTAATTTGAAGGCTAATGTGTAATCTTTTTGAGTCCGTTTACGAACCCGAAATTGTCCTTTGTAATTCATGGTGACATCAATTTAGTGTCAACCTATTTTAGAACGAGGCAATCTATTTCAAATTGAAAGAGGCTGCAGCTTACACTGCAGCCTCTTTTTTACTTCAAATTTTTTCTACCGGTATTCTTTAAATTAACCGGTGTATATATCATTGTTTAAAAACAACGGGTTATCTATACCCTAATATAAAAAAAGAAAGGCTGTAGTGATACAACCTCTCCCTATCTTACTTCACCTTTAAATAATTAACCGAAAATTCCACCCTTTTTCAAACTTTTTGTTCCCTGACCGATTAAGAAACCATTGTGGTATATCTCTATTTTGTAATCGCCCATAAGGTATTTGCTATTGGCATAATCAAAGCTAACCGGTACGCGTTTACCCTGCTCATAATCTACCTGCAATTTATTAGTAAATGGTTTGCCACTTTCGTTGCGGGTATCAAATGTTCCGCTGGAAATGGGCGTTCCATCGGGGGCGGTTATGCAAACATAAATTTCCTTGCTTCCATCGGGCGCAATCCTGTTTTCGTCAATATCGAAAGAGACCCTCAATACATCTACTTTTTTAGCAGTAGAAGTAGCCTTTTCCTTTCCACTACCTTTTTTGTTGATAGGTGAAATATTAAGGTTAGATGCATGTAAAGTAGTAGCCACGTCAACTTTTTCTTCCAGTTCTTTTTTAACGGTTTCAGTTGTTGTTAAGTCATCCTGCAACTTTGTTTTTTCCGTGGTAAGTACCTCTTTTTCGGTATTTAATTGTTGGTTATTTACAGTAAGGGTTTGATTCTCTCCTTTCAATGTTTCCATCTCGGCAAACATGTCGTCGATTTTACCATTCAACTGTTTAATTAATTGCCTTGCCCTACCCAGTTCTGCAGCAGTAGCATTTTTATTACGTGCAATCGAAAAAATCTCTTTTTTCAATTTGCTGATCTCTTCCTGCCGACCAGCTAAAGCGCCTTGTAATTCTGCATTATTACCAGTGGCTGAATCTAAGCGTGCAAGTGCGTCATTGTATTCTGACTGAATGGTATTGCGTGAAGAATCTACACTGGCAACCTGTGACTGAAGCTGTACTTTCTCGTGGTTGGTATTGCTTTTGTCCCAGGCAATATAACCCCAGGTAAGAAGCAGCGCAGCTCCAAGTACACCGTAAATAAGTTTGTTATTACCGCCCTTGTGTTGTGGGTTTGGGAGTGAACCAGCAGGTGTTTGTGTTGTGTAACTCATGTGTTAATTGATTTTTAATGAAAAAATGAGTAACACTTTGCATACACGCGTGGTTTTTTATGTGAGATAATATTAAATGAGCCGTTTAAAGAATTAGGTAAAATTAGTGGATGAAGGTTTTGTATCTGATTTCAAAATGTTAAAAACACTTAAAAATGTTTGGGCAATAAAAAACCCGGTGCAAATTCACACCGGGTTTTTTATTAGAGTAACGCGGGATTAAAACTTATAGCCGAGCGCAAAACCAAAAGTGCGAACACCTATAAATCCACCGGATAAATTAACGTCTACCCGGTTGTTCCCAATGGTTGCTTGTGTTTTTGTAAGGGGAATATTCACATCTTCAATGTCGTTCTTTAGCTTGGTTCTGTCAGTGGCGCTCAAATCACTCATATCGTCAAACCCAACCAGGTCACCGTTCATCGAACCGATGTATGGACCAGCGATCCACCAATCCAGGGTCACGCACTTACCCAGGCTCCATTGTGTACCAAATAAAATACCTGCACCATAATTATTGATCTTGCCACCAATTAGGGGCTTATGAATTTTACCATTAGCAGCAGTGTATTGGTATAGTTGCTCAAAAGCAAGATGGTTATACCGGGCGAAAGGGGCTATGTAAAATCCGTTTGGCGCTCCTTTTTTTCCAACATAAAAACGAACTTCAGGCGTGATACTAAAATTGCTTAACTGTGTAGTTTCGATAGCCCGCTTCGCATCGGCATTATCGCCAAATTCATCCATCAATGTGTTTTTAAACGGAAGGTCTGTTTTTGGCATAATGCTTACACCCAGGGCAACCGACATGTTTCTGTTTACAACCCGCTCATATTGCAACGAAGCATTTTTAAAAATAAGTGCCGACAAATTGATCTTTAAAATGTTTTTTTTAGCTCCATCGCTATTGCCATTTTTTTGCGCTGAAACTTTATCAACAAAAAATAAAAACGACACCAGGATGAGCAGTTTGTAATAGTTCTTCATAACGAATGATTTTGGTTTTAAAATTAATGACCAAACGAAATTAAAGCATGGTACGAAAAAACAAAATTTCCCGTCATCTATTCTTTACAAGCACACATAAAAAAAGCAGCTATAAAGGCTGCTTTAAAATATATAGGTTAAAGAAGGATGTTTAACCAAATAAGCCACCTTTTTTCAAACTCCGGGTGCCTTGCCCTATCAGGAAGCCATTGTGAAAGATTTCTATTTTATAGTTACCCATTTGATATTGACCTTTGCCCCGGTAATCAAAACTTACTGGCGAACGTTTGCCTTGCTCATAAGGAACTTCCACTTTATTGGTATAAGGCTTGCCGGTCTCCGAACGGGTATCGAAAGTGCCCGCGCTAATAGGCGCCCCATCAGGGCCGGTGATACATACATAAATTTCCTTGGTACCGCTGGGTGCCACACGGTTTTCATCCAAATCAAAAGAAATACGCAGCACGTCTACCTTTTTTGCCGTGCTGGTACTTTTTTCTTTACCACTTCCTTTAATGTCTAATGGCGATATGTTTAAGTTGGATGCATGCAGCGTAGAGGCTACATCAACCTTGTCTTCTAATTCTTTCTTCCTGGTTTCTGTAGTAGTCAGGTTTTCCTGCAACTGCGTTTTTTCAGTACTTAATTGCTCCTTCTCTGTACTCAGTTGCTGGTTGTTTGTTGTCAACTCCTGGTTTTCACCTTTCAACTTTTCAATTTCGGCAAACATGCCATCTATTTTACCATTCAATTGCTGTATCAGTGTTTTCGCTCTTGCAAGTTCGGTCGCAGTTGCATTTTTATTTCGGGTGATGCCCGATATCTCCTGTTTCAACTTGTCAATTTCAGCCTTGCGTTCTGCAAGCGCACCCTGCAATTCAGTATTACTACCTGTTGCTGAATCCAAACGGGCAAGTGCATCATTATACTCAGTTTGAATGGCGTTGCGCGATGAATCCGCACTGGTGTACTGCGTTTGTAATTGAACCTTTTCTTCCTTAGTTTTACTCTTATCCCAAATGATATATCCCCAGGTAAGCACGAGTGCGGCGCCTAAAATTCCGTAGATCACTTTTCGATTATCTGATTGTTGTTTTGGTTGCGGAGTAGGTGAAGCCGGATTTTGTGTTGTGTAACTCATTTGTAAAATTGATTTTTTGTGATTAAATAAAAGACCTTTGAATCATCATCAACCTTTATTTGATTTATTATTAATTGACATAGAAACTGTACCACAAGTTTCAACTTTTCAACAACTAAACGAAGATTGGCAGCAGCTTTTTTATAACAAAATATCCAAATCAATGCCAGAGGGCTTTGAACCTCCGGAGGCCTATCATCAAAAAGCGGGCATCCTTGCTGAATTTGGCAAAATCGTTTGTATTTCCACTGGGTTTTTTTATAACGATACCACAGGCAGAAACTGCGTGAAGTTAAAAAGCATTTGCTGCGAGGATGAAACGGATTTGTTAAAAGAATTTATTTTTTTGGTAAATAAATTTGCAGAAAAGAGACCCAATTTCAACTTTGCCGGTCACAATATTCGCGAGTTTGATATTCCCTTTATTTGCCGCAGGCTTATCATCAACCAAATTCCTCTTCCAACTTATTTTCAAATTCAGGGCGCCAAGCCGTGGGAGATAAGGATGCTGGATACGATGCAATGGTGGAAGTTTGGCGACTACAAAAACTTCACCTCATTACATTTGCTCGCTAATGTTTTAGGCGTTCCAACTTCAAAAACCGACATGGACGGAAGTATGATACAAAATGTTTATTACGATGATAAAGACCTGCCCCGTATAGTTGAATATTGCCAGCGCGATGTGGTTGTTGTTGCGCAGGTAGTCCTTCGTTTTAAAAATCTACCCTTGCTACCGCCGGAAAACATAATGATAGCATCCTGAAAATGAACCTTCATTTTACATTGCACGAAGTTGTTTTTGCTCAACCAGGTTTTTATAGGTAAGCTTTTCATACTCATTCAACTTCCTTGCTTCCACAAATGAAGAGGAGGATGGAGTGTTTTTCTTTTTTTCTATAAAAAGAAAAGCAGAATCTGCATTCAGGTAATAAAGATTGATACCGTCACGCTTTTGATCATCCTCATATTCAAAAATGAAATCGGGTTTGCCTTTCACTTTCAGGAAATAAGCCAGCGGACTACGAGCATGGTGCCCCATGTTGTATCGAACTCTTTTATTGCCAAAGTTTTTCTCGTTTTCGCTTACCAGGTTATAGGAATTAAATGCCAAACTTTGGGTATAGCCATACCGCCACGAATTACAGCTCATGAGCAATACAACCATTAAAAACAGGTAAATGAATGTTGCGCGCATTTATTTATAATGACCGGTGATAAGGCAGGGATATAATTTAGGACAACGGACCCACCTACAATTCGGGTAACGGATTCCTTCGCGATGGGATCACAGTAGTTTCATCTTCACTCAGGTACACAAAAAAATCATACAGAACATAAATATCGCCAGGCACTTTGGAGTTGCCTTGTTCGGCGTGGCGCTCATAGGCACCTAATAATTCACCATTAAATTTCAGTTCGGAAAGTTTTTGTTCCAACGACAACTTCTTGAAATCATCTATGTCCATAATCTTGTAGTTCTTTATATTATTGAATGAACGCGGAGGTATCGCTCCGAAAAAACAAATATATTCATTCAATTATAGGTAACAATACTTTTGACGATTTACTTATAAATGAGCGGTCAGACATTGTTAAAAAAACGCTTACCCTTATTTTTTTATGGTTGATTGAAGCAAATTCTTCCAGTCTTCGTACGCCAGCTCAAACTTTATTTCGTTGCCATTCATGCCAGCATCTTTCCAACCATAAAGTCTATAAAATTTTTCCGCTCGTGTATTGGGCGAGGTGCCTAACCAAACCTTGCTGGTTGTTTGGCTAAAATACCATTCAAGCATTAATGCATGAAGACGCTTACCAATGCCCATCCCTTCAAAATCGGGGTTTACAAACAGCGCCCAAATGTTATTGTCGCGCAGATCAACAATGGAAAAACCTACGATAGAACCATCTACTTCGCAAACCCATCCCTTACCTTTCTCAGTAATAAATTGCCTGCAATCTTCATCGGTTACAAGCGCGGGGTTGGATAGTACATTTTCCTTTACCAGGTGCCGCACAACCTGCATACCCGTTATGTCTTCTGTTGTTGCTTCGCGAAAAATAACTGGAGATGTATCCATTAGATGTATTTATAATGCCTCCATAAGTTATCGATAATTGCATGCATCCGCCATCAGTTTAGTCCATGATCTTAAATACCAATTCTTTCATCAATTCTGCATCTCCCGTTCCGGAATCGTTTACGCCTACGCTACGCAAATTATATTCGTGCAACAGCAACAACACTCTTTCTGTTTTCTTGTAGTCGTAGTTTCGCGCAGCACCCAAATAATCTTTTATAAAAAAAGGATTTACCCCCAGTGCGGCTGCGGCTGATCTTTCATCTTTAGCAGGTAAACTATTTAGTACATAAAGTTTGCTGAAGAAATTATAAATGGCAGGCAACACCAGTTGAATAGGTGCCGCTTTGGGGTTGGCTGCAAAATACTGCAGTATCCGGATTGCTTTCGCCAAATCTCTTTTTGCAATCGCATCCTGTAATTCAAACACGTTAAACTCCTTGGATATCCCTACATATTTTTCAATGGCTTCCTCATCAATAATGTGGCTGGCACCCAGGTTCAGCCAAACTTTTTCCACTTCATTCTCAAGTCGTGTAAGGTCGTTGCCAATATGGTCAACAATTAAACGAAGTGCCTGCTGGGTGATATCGTAACCTTTGCTCTTTACCATTTGAAGCACCCACTCTGGCAACTGGTTCTCGTACAGTTTTTTTGTTGTCAGCACTTCCCCTTTCTTTTTCAACACTTTTGAGAAAGAGGTGCGCCCATCTACTTTTTTATCTTTATAGCTGATTACAAAAATGGTAGACTCCAATGGCTTCTCCACGTATCCTTCCAACCGGTCAATGTCGCGCATGTGCTGCGCTTCTTTCAATAGTACTACCTGCCTTTCAGAAAACATTGGGTAACGCCTGCAGGCATTTATTACAGCAGCCCAGTCAGCATCTCGACCATAAAATACGGTGAGATTAAAGCCTGCTTCGCCTTCATTTAAAATTTTGTGCTCGGCATAGTCTACAATCTTGTCTATAAAATAAGGCTCCTCCCCCTCCAGCCAATACACTGGTTTGAAAATTCCTTTTTTCCAATCTCCAATAATTTTTTCTGCAGACATAGTGTTGAAATTCGACGCTGCAAGATAAGTTGCAGGATACAAGTTTCAAGATTCTACAAAGTCGAAAAAGGCGGTTAGGAAAAACCAAAAAGCTTTTTGCAAATGTTAGATGTTGCCTGAGCTTGCAGCACAATTAACTAACAAGTAGAAAATTTTAAGGGTATGCTGCTTTCTATTCAAATAAAAATGAAATTGCATTTAGTGCAAACCCTCATTATGCATGGTTAACCTATTTATATGAAAAGATTTTTTTTAGTTGCAGCGATCTTCATAATAGATCAATCAGGTTTTGCGCAGCCAAAAGATAGTACGAAACTTTTGCGGCAAACGTCGCCGGCAATTTACCAGGTGGATATGCAAACCACACTTGGTGAAATGGTGATAGAGGTTTACAAAAGCTGGTCGCCATTGGCAGCCGACAGGTTTTACCAGTTGGTTAAATCCGGCTTTTATAATAACAGCAGGTTGTTCAGAAGCAACCAGAAATATTTGCAGTTTGGCGTTGCAAACGACAGCGCAATCAATGCTTTTTGGGACAGGCATACTATTAAAGATGAACCGGTGCTTCAAAAAAATGTTGCAGGCACCATATCGTTCGCTATGGGCGGACCGGATACCAGAACAGCCTCCGTTTATTTCAATAAGATTGATAACCCTAAACTGGATACCATTCATGCTGCCAAAGGGTTTCCTCCATTTGGCAAGATCATAAACGGTTTTGATATCATTGGAAAATTTGAAAATAAATATCCAGACTCGGTAGTATTTAAGCATATGGATATTATAGCGAACAAGGGTAACCAATATGCAGATAGCATTATGCCGGGGCTTGCTTCCATCATCAGCATGAAAATAAAAACCAACACTAAAACGCTGGCTGTAAAAAACAAAACAGTTAAGCGAACAAGAAACTAAAACACATTCGATAAAAATTCGGGGGCTCTCCTCTGTTTGGATGCCTGTTCAAAAGCATAGGCCATTTTTATCAGTTCAGGCTCGCTGAACGCTTTACCCACGAATGAAAAACCCATAGGTAATTTGTGTACAAACCCCATCGGCACCGTTATATGTGGATAGCCTGCCATTGCTGCCGGCGAGGAAAATGAAAACCCCGTATCATAATCACCATTTACAATATCTATACACCACGATAAGCCACTGGTAGTACCGCAAACGGCATCGAGCCGGTGTGTTGAAAGCAGGGTGTCAATGATCTTTTTGGCCGATGTTGATTTTGCCAGGGCATCTTTATATTCCTTGCTTTTGAGGCTTGTTTTCTTTTGCGAACTTATCAATATCTCCTGTTTGAAATAAGGCATGGCATTCGCTTCATTTTTTTCATTATAGGCAATAACCTCACGCAATGATTTTACCTGGGCATTTGATTTTGCCAGGTATTTATCTAATCCATCTTTAAACTCAAACTCCAGCACCGAAAATTCTGCCGCTCCCAACGGGTTCGTACTCTTTAAAAGATCGACCTCTATAACAATCGCTCCATTTTGTTTTAATACAGCGATGGCATTTTTATATAATGAAACAACAGCAGGATTACTGCCTTTTAAAAATGCTTTTTCAATGCCGACCCGTTTTCCTTTTAAACCATCGGCATCTAAAAACCTTGTATAATCCTTTTGAGATTTACCCTTACCCATTTTCGTAATGGCATCGGAAGGATCGAAGCTGGCAAGCGCTCCCAAAAGTATTGCTGCATCGGTAACTGTACGCGCCATAGGCCCTGCGGTATCTTGTGTTGCAGATATGGGTATGATACCCGAACGACTCCACAAACCCACGGTCGGTTTTATGCCAACCAACCCGTTAACTGATGCAGGGCTAACGATGGACCCATCGGTTTCTGTACCAATGCCAATTGCACAAAGGTTTGCCGCAACTGCTGCTCCGGTGCCTGAACTGGAGCCGGATGGATTCCTGTTTATGATGTATGGATTTTTTGTTTGACCGCCCCGGCTACTCCATCCGCTTGCGGAGTGTGTTGAACGAAAATTTGCAAACTCACTGAGGTTTGTTTTGCCCAGCAATACAGCGCCGGCATCGCGAAGCAAACCAATGATAAATGCGTCTTTACCGGCAATGTTGCCCAGCAGTGCCAGCGAACCGGCAGTGGTCATCATTTTATCGGCAGTATCAATATTATCCTTAACCAAAACAGGTATACCATGCAATGGACCGCGAACTTTACCAGCCTTTCTTTCGTCATCCAACACTTTTGCAATGGAAATGGCATCGGGGTTCACTTCAATTACACTATTTATTGCAGCACCTTTTTTGTCTGTCTCTTCAATACGCTGCAGGTACCATTTTGTAATAGCTTCGGATGAAAGCTCTCCGTTTTTCATTCGTAACTGCAACTCGTGTATGGTAGCTTCATTCAAATCAACATCTTTTAAAATTTGATCGGCATCAACGGTTCTGGAAAAACCATCGGCCGGTAAAGTTGTAAGCAGTGCGGGTATAGCAAACCCTGCAAGTGAGCCGTTTTTTAGGAAGCGCCGCCTGTTCATAGCTTTGATATTTTTAGTGCGTTAGGTATTAAAATGGGATGTAAGTTAATCAGTATGAATTGGGTTATAAGCTGTTTGCAAATTATCAAACAGTTTGCAGTTGTAATTGCAGAAAGGTGAAACACCATACACCGAAAAGTTAATTTAGTACTGCATTTTTTATTTTGCCGATGTGCTTTTCAACTACACCGGTACATATTCTTGTATTTACATTTCACTAATGAATTTACATTTATCCGGCATTGGTTTAGCGTTGAGTACAGCAAAATAAAACCCATGAAAAAATCAATCCTATTATTTGCTTTGTTACTTAGCGGCGCTTTGTACCAAACAGCCGGTGCACAGGCAAATGTGCGTATTAATATTGGCAACCAGCCTGTGTGGGGGCCGGTAGGTTACGACTATGTTGACTACTACTATTTTCCGGAAGCCGATGTTTACTATAATGTTTCCCGGGGGCAGTATGTTTATTTTGATAGTAGAAATTGGGTGTATACTTTTTCGTTGCCAGGCAGGTACCAGTTCGATCCGTACCGTGCATATAAGGTTGTGGTGAATGATCCTGATCCGTTCAGAAGAAATGATTATTACCGCCGCCGGTATAGCAACTATCGGGGCAGGCAGCAGGCACTAATATGCAACAGTCACGATCCGTGTTATTTTGCAATTGAACAACACCCGGAACATAACCGCTGGTTGCAAAACCAGCGCAGCTACAACGACTACCGGAGAAACGACAACCGGAATTACGGCAATAACAACAATAGGGATTACGCACAGAAAAGTCCCGGCAAACTACAGGATTATAATAGAACGTATGGACAGGATCGCCAACGCGATAACACCAACAACCGGCAATACGATGGCAACAACAATGACAACAGGGGCTATAATAATGCAAACAACCGGCAACGGCACCCGCGCAAATAACTGCAGAACGATATAAAAAAGAGCGGAACCACACCCGCTCTTTTTTAATATTCAAACAACACAGATAAGAAAGAATGGAACCGATGAACTCTTCTCAAATACAGTTTCTTCTCAATGATGCTTCGTCAGCCCTAAGTCATTTTACTTTTTAAAAAGCTTTCAATGGTACTGCAGGGTACCAGGAAAGGCTTTGAGTCAATCACTACATTCAGGGTACTACCCTCAACAGTATATGACCCTTTGATGGTGTTACCAAATACACTCACATCAAAGCTGCCGCCCGATGCATCGCCATTAAAGTTGCCCCCCTGGCTGTTTATGGCGGTTTTTGCTTTTTCAAGTACATCTTCCGCGCCTGACGAAAACGGAATAGAAAAATTACATGCTGACATAAAATTTATTTAAGGTAACTACTTCAATTTTTGTTCCCGATAGTTTGGTTATGACTTTACGCTGCCATCACTAATATCTTCAGGCAGCGACTTCTTAGATCGTCTTTTCCATATTTGTCCTTTGTGCCGTGTGGGTATTTCATCGCCTAATAACTTACCCCAGGGCTTGAGGTCATCAATTCTGTCAAAAATAATCTTAAGTATTGCCACAAACGGGATGGAGAGGAACATGCCCGACACACCCCATAATGCTCCGCCTAATAAAACTACAATGATGGAGAACAAAGCGTTTATCTGCACCTTGGAGGATACGATGCGTGGTATCAAAAAATTATTATCAATAAACTGGATGATGGCATAGGCTATTATTACACCCAACTGCGTAGAGAATCCATCTTTGGTAACGGTTGCCATTAATACCGGCAAAGCTATAGCAATGATGCCGCCAATGTAAGGCAGCATGTTTAGTATGGCGCCGATAACCCCTAATAAAATGGCATAATCAACCCCCAAAATAAGCAGCGCTGTAGAGTTGAGCGCAGCCACTATCAGGGCTTCCAATAGCAAGCCAACCATATAGCTTTGTATAGCGGTTTTGGTTTGATTTAAAACGGCAGCCACCTGCTTTGAATTTTCTTCGGCAAACACTTCGTACAAAAAATTTAAAATGAGTGTTTTGTAGAATAGCAAAAGGAAGATATACACCGGCACAATAAAAACTACGGTAAGGGTACCCAAAGCAGTTCCAAGGGTTTGTCCAACCAATCCTTTACTGCTGTTGAGCGCCTCGTTTAAAAGGTTCACCTGTTTTTCAATAGCAACACCAAATTTGCTTTGCACCCATCCCTGTAATTGATGAAGCAGGTCGCTAAGTTTTTGTTTTAGTAATCCAAAGTTTTCGCCAAACCCTGCTATTTGCGACGACAGAAAATAAAGTATACCGCCGAAAACGATTAAAGCAATAAGCATAGCAAGGAAAATGGAAAACACCTTACCTATCCGTAACCGTATAAAACGGTTTACCAGCGGGTTTAATAAAATGGCAATAATGAATGCGAAACAAAACGGCACCAGGATTCCGCGAAGGTTAATAAGTGCATAGGTGAACAACACCAGACCAAACAGTATGACCGTACTCTTTATATAAAATGGGTATTGTTTTGTTTGCATAGAGAAGAGGGTTTTATGGATTAGGATATGATATTTTCATCCATCGCTCCGTGGGATAGATGTTTTCGTTTGAAATAAATATACAATGGAATGCCGGCCAAAATAAGCAATAAGCCCAGCAATGAATTGATGACGGGAGATTTGCCAGTGTTATAATTATGAACATCGTTGTAAATAGTGATCACAAAGTACAATACAGAAAAAAGAATGAAAACAATTGGAACTACGGGGTAACCCCACAATTTGTAAGGTCGATTAGCCTGGGGCATTTTTTTACGCAGAATAAAAATACCGTAAGCCCCAAAGCCATAAAATATCCAGGTTACAAAAACAAAAAGATCAGCCAGCATATCGAACGAGCCGGTAATAACAAAAACCACTGCCCAAGCACATTGCAACCATAGGGCGTTTGAAGGCGTTTGATGTTTTGGATGAACTTTTGCCGTCCACTTAAAAAAATAATGGTGGCTTGCCATAGCAAAAATTACACGCGCCGAAGGCATGGCATTGCCATTGGTTGCGCCTGCAGTGGATATCATTACAAGAATTGAAATGAAAGCACCACCTGCAATTCCGCCAACTTTCTGCATGGCATCTGCTGCTACCAGGGCAGACCCTTTCATTTGCTCAATAGGAATAATATAGAGATAGGCAGCCGTGGTTAATAAATACATTAACATGCAAATACCCAGGCCGGCTAACAGCGCAAGTGGAATATTTCTTTTTGGATTCTTTATTTCGCCGGCAACAAAACCGAGGTTGTTCCATCCATCGTAAGCTGCCAGCGCCCCCGACGAGGCGGCAATAAAGCCAGTTAATACATACCACGGTACACCGGTAAACGATGAAGGATTGTGTGTTAGATTAGCGAACGAACCATTGCCAGTAAATAAAAAACCAATAAGCAAAAACAGTGCAACTACTTTTATTACGGTAAAGAATACCTGGACCGCCCCACCCAGCTTTACACTTTTATGATTGATATACGTCACAATAACAATCAGGGCAATGGCAACACTCTTTACGCCAGCATTCGCCAACGGAAATAAAACACCAACGTATGGCAGGCGCCATTGCAATGATTCTACTTCAGGCGAAAACCGTGGCAGTTGTACAAAAAATTCTGAGAATTGTGCAAATACAAAAGCGATGGCAGAAATAGCCGCCGTGTTAATCACAATGAAACACGACCATCCATAGAGGTAAGCAAAAAAATGACCATACATGTGCCTGAAGTAAAAATACTGACCGCCGGTTTCAGGTAACATTGCACCAACCTCAGCATTGATCATCGCACCAAACAGCGATACGGTACCAGCAACAATCCAAACCAAAAATAAAAACCCTGGTGAGCCAATTTGTTGCGCCATAACAGCAGGCTTCATAAAAATGCCGCTGCCAATAACCGACCCGATTACAATGGAAACTGAAACCCATAAACCCAGCTTTCGTTGAAGTTGATTACCCGGCATAGTTTGTATTGGCAAAGGGAAAGATAATGAAAGCCTGAGCCTACTATCTTTCTATTTTCCCTATCAAAATACAATGCTTATTTTGTTACAAAATCTTATTGATATGCAAAGCTTATTCAACCCTGAAGCCAACAGAAAAATTATTGAACGCATTAATAAATTAACCAGTGAAAGTAAACCTGTTTGGGGCAAAATGAATGCAGCTCAAATGCTGGCTCACTCCCAGGCGCCGCTGCAGGTGGCTTTTGGAGAATTAAAACTTAAGCGCGGACTGATTGGCTTTTTATTTGGAGGCATAGCAAAAAAGAAAATGATGGCTCCCGGACCATTCACTAAAAACCTGCCGACCGCACCTAAGTTCCTGGTGAACGACGACCGAAATTTTGAAGAAGAAAAAACAAAGCTGATCGATCTTATAAAAAAGTTTGGAGAAGGACCGGGAGGGTTATCGCAACAGCCACACCCGTTTTTTGGTAAACTTGCCAATGAGGAGTGGGATGTGTTACAATGGAAACATCTTGATCATCACCTTACACAATTTGGCGTATAGCAAACATTACGCGTTATCCGCACCAAAATTTACACCTACGCGTATTGCCTTCAGGCCGCGAACTCCCTGTAGGTCTTCCAGTTCCAGCAAATCAAAAACATCATTAAGCACAAACTTGCTTTGCAGGTATTTTATATGCTCAATGTACTCATCTGCTTCGCCAATGTTTGAATACACAATAGCGATATAGCCCGGCTGGGTAAGTCGTTCCAGCGTGTCTTTAATTCGAACTTTATCTATACGCTTTTTAATGATCTCGTACCGGATATTATAGGAGCCCTCTACATCAAAACGGCGCTCATCTTTTCTAAAGCTAATATCGATGGTATGTGTGTGTACAAGAATTAACTGCGTTGTTTGCAAGGCGAGGGGCATCAGGTGCAGCATATCATAATTCATACGGGCAACATAAGCCATGGAACTTAGTTGCCAGAGCCGCAAATTTTTTAAATACAGCAGGTCGAAGCTGTGCCGTGGTTCTATGGACTGACCCATATAGATGTTATACTCTACTCCATCCGACCGGTATTTTTCAAAATAAAATGGATACACTTCCTGCAGTTTCTGCACTTCGCTTTCAAAATAGTTTATAATGCCTTTATTAATCATTTGCAGGCTTTGCTCGTAGGCACGCCTGTTTGCAAAAAATTCGCCGGCAGTTTCTTCGGTTTTACTTATGTACGACGCAATATCTTTTTTGTAAGATGGGTGCCTTGCCGCAACATACTTCAAAAACGAACCAACTTCCTCCCTGAAAAAATCATTCACCCTCAATTCATCATCTGCATTTAATATATCCACTGTAGAAGTTATCAGCTCATCGCAATTGAACTGGAGCCGCTCCAGCAGTGGTAACGAAATACCTTTTGCCGTTTCTTTTAATAGAGACCGTGTTGCGGCCAACTGGCTTTGATAATCTTTTCGAAAAGCCACGTTTCTTTCTACAGAGGAGTTACGAATATCTACCGCGCCATAAAGCGGGTACACCTGCGGAAAAACTATGTTTTCAACTTCCACATCGTCGCCGCCTTTAGGATTATGCACAATGTGCTGCCAGGCAATTTCATTAAACCGCCATTCAACCGAAGGTTGCAGAGAAGTGAATTTGTTTTTGATAAGGGTATTGATCCCATCGTCGAACGACTTTCGCATAAAATAAATCACATCCTTAACAATGGGGAAAACCTGTTCCAGGTCCTCAATGATTGTATGTGTTACCACGCCTTCTTCAACACAGCCCACCTCAAATACGCCAATCAATCCATCACGGCTTTTAATGGGGTAAGCCATAAAACTTTTAATGTTGTTCAAAAACAGATCGCTCAGGTATGGCTTCTGGCTGATGAGTTCAGCATCTACTTTCGAAAAAACATAGGGATGCGGGTTTTCACTAAACTTCCGGTAAATATCACGCACATTAATGGCGGTTTCAGATGCATTTTTTGTTGCAGAAATGGAAAGCGATTTCTTTACGAAAGAATAATCGTGTATCACCTCCCCGTTCACTTTAAAAAAGGGGGTGACGCCAATTTGTATCCGCGAGTCGCCCAGCAATTCTCCAACAGATACCTGCATGTTTGCCAGCGTTTCTTCAATAGGTTTTGAGTAAATATTTAAAACTGCGTGCTGCAACTGTTTAAGTGCAGCTTCTTCGCTTACATCTTCAACATGTAAAACACAAAAACCTTCCAGCCTGAATTTGTCGGCAGGAAAGTCTTTGAGATGTTGTAAAAAATTTTCATCATCCATTTTTATCATATCAATCCACTCCTGTTTCATCTGTGGCAATTCAACAGGCTTATGCACATCTACAAACCGGCTATCAATATTTATAGAATGATGACGAATGGAATGATGTTCGTTGTTGTAAACCTTTCTGATCATTTTGCTGCACGTAAGATCTTTTATACCATAACATCTTTCAAGAATAAGTTTGATGAAAAAACGGAGGTTAGAAAGCCGCTCTTCGTTCGCATCAAAATCGCCTTCAACATCTATCAACAGCTTTTTAAACCGATCTGTTGAGTAAAAGATGGTATGGGAATCTATAAAAGTAAGCGCCATTAAAAAATCGTCGGAATTAGCGGCAAGCGGCATCAACGACATTCTTACCAATTGTACCAGGTCTTGATGATCTTCTAATATTGACAGATCGCTGATGTTTTCCGTCAATGCCGGATAACGTTCGAACTTGCCCAGGATATAACGGTAAAATTTTGCACGTATATCATGAGACCTTTCCATTTTATCGCGCAGAAAACGGAGGTAAGGTGCAAACGAGGCATCAAACTTTAATGAGTTACTTTTTGCGGCATCTGATGTTATCAGGAGTTGCTGATCCATTTCTTCAAAATAACAAATGAAACTCAAATATACAATCTAACGTGTTGAGGATACGTTGGTAGGTAAGTGTAAGATCCGGCTTGTACATTTTTCAGTAATGCCGGTTATTTGCTCAGGCACAAATCAATTTTTTAATTTTTAGGAATAACTTTGCCTCAAACGAAATTTTTACAATGAATCCAGATACACAACGACAAACCAGCTTTCAAACAGATGTTGCAGTTGAACTGGAGAAAATTTTCCAGATAGTGGTTTGGAACGACGAAGTAAACACCTTTGAATGGGTGATTGATACTTTGATAGACATTTGCGGACATACCGAGGAACAGGCAGAACAATGTGCACTGATCATTCATACCAATGGAAAATACGCTGTGCAGCAAGGCTCATTCGATCATTTAAACCCACGCAGGGAAGCCATTGTAGATCGTGGAATTGGA
>JANPIA010000381.1:0-3187 GCA_031424735.1 Segetibacter sp. | reverse complement strand
TTGTTAATAAATACCCGGAGTATAAAATAGTAAACCTGGATGCACTTACCTATGCCGGAAACCTTGAAAACCTGGCTGATGTGGACACCGCAGCCAACTATGTTTTTGAGAAAGTAAACATCCTGGATGTTGCAGAATTAGAAAGGATTTTTTCGCAGCATGAGATTACGCAAGTGATACATCTTGCGGCGGAGTCGCATGTTGATCGTTCCATCCATTCCCCGCTTGATTTTGTTTACACTAACATTGTAGGAACGGTGAACTTGTTGAATGCAGCAAAATCATATTGGGCAGGTAAAATGGGCGATAAATTGTTCTACCATGTTTCAACCGATGAGGTGTATGGCGCTTTAGGCAGCACAGGCTTTTTTACTGAAACCACTCCCTACCATCCCAATTCACCTTACTCTGCAAGCAAGGCATCCTCCGATCATTTTGTGAGGGCTTACGGCGAAACCTACGATCTGCCGTTCGTTATATCAAACTGCTCTAACAACTACGGTCCTTATCATTTTCCTGAAAAGCTTATCCCGCTCTTTATAAACAACATCATTACAAAAAAGCCTTTACCGGTATATGGCGATGGGCTTTATACACGCGACTGGCTGTATGTTAAAGATCATGCAACTGCTATCGATTCGGTTTTTCATAAAGGAAAGCAAAGTGAAACTTATAACATTGGAGGGTTTAACGAATGGAAAAATATTGACCTTGTAAAACTGTTGTGCAAACAAATGGATGAAAAACTTGGCAACCCGGAAGGAACAAGTTATGAACTGATAACCTATGTAAAAGACAGGCCCGGGCACGACCGGCGTTATGCTATAGATGCCACCAAGATCAACCAGGAATTGGGTTGGTCGCCATCGGTAACTTTTGAAGAAGGCTTGAGTGAAACCATTGACTGGTACCTGAGCAATAACGAATGGTTGCACAATGTTACCTCAGGCGCTTATAAACAATATTATGAAAACATGTACAGCCACCGATAATGAAAGTAGAACAAACACCTTTGAAAGATTGCCTGTTATTGCACGACAATGTTTTACAGGACGAGCGGGGATATTTTTTTGAAAGCTTTAATGCCCAATCATTCAAAAATGAAACGGGTCTCGATGTAAATTTTGTACAGGACAACCAGTCCCGGTCAACACGCGGTGTGCTGCGTGGTTTACATTTTCAAACGGGGGATCATGCCCAGGCAAAACTTGTACGTGTTTTACGTGGACAGGTGCTCGACGTTGCAGTAGACCTTCGCACTTCCTCTGCCACTTACGGAAAATACTATTCAGTTATTCTATCCGAAACTTCAAAAACCCAATTGTTCATTCCGCGTGGTTTTGCACATGGGTTTTTAGTGCTGAGTGAGGTGGCTGATTTTTTTTATAAATGCGACAACTATTATCACAAGCAGTCGGAAGGTGGCTTAATCTACAACGATTCTTCAATAGATATAAACTGGCAAATGCAACCGGAAGAACTGATCATTTCTGCAAAGGATATGGCTTTACCTTCGATGTCCCAAACACCAAACATCTTTTAAAATGAAAGGAATAATATTAGCCGGCGGCTCAGGCACAAGGTTGTACCCAATTACAAAAGGTGTAAGTAAGCAACTGATGCCTATTTACGATAAGCCAATGATCTATTACCCAATCTCTATTTTAATGCTTGCCGGTATTCGGGAAATTTTAATTATCACTACTCCCGAAGACAGTGTTCAGTTTGAAAGACTGTTAGGTAACGGGGAGGAACTGGGCTGCAAGTTTTCTTATGCAGTGCAGGCAGTACCAAACGGGCTTGCCCAGGCATTTGTTATAGGTGAAACATTTGTTGGTAACGATAAAGTGGCGTTGATTTTAGGCGATAATATTTTTTATGGAAGCGGGTTTGGCAACCTAGTACGCTCGTACAATAACCTGGAAGGAGCAGCAGTGTTTGCTTATGAAGTTTCCGACCCGGAAAGGTATGGCGTTGTTGAATTTGACGATAAGTTTAAAGCCATCAGCATTGAGGAAAAACCCGCTCAGCCAAAGTCAAACTTCGCCGTACCGGGTTTATATTTTTACGATAATTCTGTTATTGAGATCGCAAAAAACATACAACCCTCTGCCCGCGGCGAATATGAAATAACCGATGTTAATCGAGTGTATCTTGAAAGTGGCATGTTGCACGTTGGGGTAATGGATCGCGGTACCGCGTGGCTCGATACCGGCACATTCGACTCCTAAAGCGATGCTACCGAATTTGTAAGAGTAATAGAGAAAAGGCAAGGTCAAAAAATTGGATGTATTGAAGAAGTAGCTTACCGTATGGGCTTTCTTGATAAGGAAGGTTTAAATGCACTGGCAAAAAAATATGAGAAAAGCGGCTATGGCGAATATCTTCGAAAAATAAAATAGTTGAACCTACCCGTAATTGCATAACCGGCTAACTGCCGGTTTTTTTATACCTGTACTTTTTGTATTTTAAATGTGGCTATCCTAAACAATTTCTAAATCCCTGTTGTTTCTTATCGTATGAATGCTTTTACTATAAAAGACCTCGAGAATCTTTCCGGGATAAAAGCCCATACCATACGCATTTGGGAACAACGATATACGTTTTTAAAACCGCAGCGTACCGGTACCAACATCAGGTATTATTCGGGGGACGAACTCAAAACAATTCTCAATATTGCTTTATTGAATAAATATGGATTCAAAATTTCCCATATCGACAAGATGAACGATGATGAGGTAATGAGCAAAATATTATCACTCTCGCAGGCGGAGGCACAACAGCACCGTGTGGTAAACGAGCTCATACAAAGTATGGTTGATTTGGATATGGATGTTTTTGAAGCTATACTGAACGATTACATTGCTTTAAAAGGTGTTGAAAAAGCAATTACTCAAATCATTTTTCCTTTTCTTGAACGAATTGGCATATTGTGGATGACCAATCATATTAACCCTGCGCAGGAACATTTGGTTACAAATGTTATCAGGCAAAAATTGATTGTGGGTATTGAAAATGCAAAAACGCGTGTTCAGAACAACAAAACTATTTTACTATTTCTTCCGGAAAATGAATACCATGAGTTGGGGCTATTGTTTATTTATTACCTGCTGAAAAGCCGCGGAATAAAAGTATTATACCTTGGCGCAAACGTACCTGTTAAAGATATTGGTTACATCGTTTCGCT
>JANPIA010000380.1:0-1658 GCA_031424735.1 Segetibacter sp. | reverse complement strand
GTTCAGGTGTTTCTTCAAAGTTTCTTTTCTTTTTATAAAGCGATAGACTCATGGAATGGTTAGTTGATGGTTGATCGATGGTGGTTGATCGATGATTGGTGGTTGATTCGTAACACCAAATTCAAAAACTAGAAACTTTCTAAGATGCTTTTTTCTTTTTGGTTCCAAGGCTTGCTTTTAGTTGCGAGAACAAATCTTCCTTAGCACTGTGTACCACTTTCATATGTGTTACTTTGGGCTTCACTCCCTTGGCTTTGTCGTGTATCAGTTTTAGCAACTGCTCCGTATAAGTATCTTTGTACGATGATATATCGAACTTGGAAGTAAGTTGGTTGATTAGGGAAACTGCCATGTCCAGTTCCGCTTTTTTTATTTCGGGTTTGCCTGGTAATTTCAATTCATCCGGATCACGTATCTCCTCTGCAAAGCGTATCCTGTTAAGGATGATCACCTTTTCGTTGGCGCGCAGGATGGCAAGCCCCTCTTTATTTCGCATTACAAATGTGGCGATACCCACTTTCTTGGTTTTACGTAAAGCCTCCCGCAACAAGGCATACGCACGTTCGCCTGATTTATCGGGTTCGAGGTAATAAGGGGTTTCAAAATAAACGCTGTCTATTTCATCTTCATTTACAAAGTCAGATATTTCTATCGTCTTTGTTTTTTTAGCATTGGCAGATTCAAAATCTTTATCAGTCAACACAACATATTCATCATCCAATTTATAACCCTTTACAATGTGCTCCCAGGTAACCTCTTTACCACTCTTTTCGTTTATGCGCTGGTACTTTATGTGCGACATATCTTTCTTATCGAGCATATCCAAACTGATCTCACTTCGCTGCGTTGCGCTGTAAAGTTTTACCGGTATGTTCACCAGTCCAAAGCCGATGGCACCCGTCCAGATAGGTCTCATAAAAAAATAATTAGTTTAAAAATATTATGTTCTCTACCTCCCTAAATATCCAATAAGCCAATACTAAATTAACCTAATACCCTTTGACCCAATCACCCCCAATGATCTAATGACCTCAATGACCAAATCTCACCCATTAACAATCTCGCCACCATTCGGATGCAACACCTGACCTGTGTAATAACTGCCATCATCACTTGCAAGAAAAAGAAAAGCAGTAGCAACCTCGGCAGGTTCCCCGGCACGTTTCATGGGCACATCGCTTCCATGCTGCGAAACTTTTCTACCATCAAAACTCGAAACGATCAATGGTGTCCAGATAGGGCCGGGCGCAACAGCATTCACCCGAATGCCTTTCTCCACCAGGTTTTGCGAAAGGCTACGGGTGAATGAAACGATAGCCCCTTTTGTACTTGCATAATCAATTAAACTTGCACTGCCACGGTAAGCGGTAACAGAAGTAGTATTAATAATGGATCCGCCTTTTTTCATGTGTGGCAATACCGCTTTTGTAACCCAGAAATAAGCGAATATATTAGTTGAGAAGGTTTTCACTAATTGTTCGGTACTTATATCTTCAAGCGTTTTGCTCTCAAAATGTATTGCGGCATTGTTAACTAAGATGTCGATTCGACCAAACTTCTTAAATGTTTTTTGTACAGCGGTTATACAAAATTTCTCCTTGGAAAGATTGCCAGCAATAGTAAGGCAGGCTTTGCCATAAAATTCAACCTGCTTTTTC
>JANPIA010000379.1:0-7802 GCA_031424735.1 Segetibacter sp. | reverse complement strand
GGCGGAATATGTGCTGTCGCTTTCGGGCTGTTGGGCAACGCGGGTGTGGATGAAATGGTATGTTTAATTAAAACAGAATATCGAACGCTCACACTGGGATATATTAAATGTTGTAGAAATAATTTGAAAATACAAACGACACTCTGCCAACGCTTTAACCAACATCCAACCAGGCACGTAAAGGAGTTTGGCGATTTTATTCAACCAATATAAATGACACGCGTATCCTTGCGTGCATTAAAAAATAACTGTTTTGCGCAATTACAGGAACCTGGCTTGTAGCGGTCACTAAACCAAACATCCGCAAAGCCGAAAAGCGACCTGAAAGATGAACGTACTGCGACGCAAGCAAAGTACCACATAGCTTTGCGGCCGGTGTCAAAAACAAATCGATTAAAAAGCAACTGCCAAACTACACCCAGTGTTGATTATCAACAAACAAGGCTCGTATTGCAGTTTTACTTCATTTTACCCTATTTTTGCCGACCTAAAAAATAGGCGATTACTTATGAATAATTTGATTTATGCCGTTCCGGCGATGGGTATAGTTGGTTTGTTGTACACCTTGATTAAGTTCAACTGGGTATCAAAAAAAGATGCAGGCAACGAAAGGATGCAGGAGATCAGCAAATACATTGCGGAAGGCGCAATGGCTTTTTTAAAAGCCGAATATAGGATACTAACCTATTTTGTTATAATAGCAGGAATACTGCTTGCAGTAATGGGATATAGCAATGCAAACAGCCATTGGAGCATTGCGAACGCATTTGTTTTGGGCGCTTTTTTTAGTGCGCTTGCGGGTTATATTGGTATGCAGATAGCCACCCGTGCAAACGTTCGTACTGCACAGGCGGCTCGTACCAGCCTGAGTAAAGCGCTTGCTGTTTCATTTACCGGTGGCTCGGTAATGGGCTTGGGTGTAGCAGGTTTGGCAGTGTTAGGGCTTGGTGGTTTATTTATTATACTGAGAGCAATTTTTGCCAATGGGTACGCTGTTGACAGTTTGGAGATGGAGAGAACCATTGAAGTATTGACCGGTTTCTCGCTGGGTGCAGAAAGTATTGCTTTGTTTGCCCGTGTTGGCGGTGGTATTTATACCAAAGCTGCAGATGTGGGCGCCGACCTGGTAGGTAAAGTTGAAGCTGGCATTCCGGAAGATGACCCGAGAAACCCGGCTACCATTGCTGATAACGTGGGCGATAATGTTGGGGACGTTGCCGGTATGGGTGCCGACTTATTCGGATCGTACGTGGCAACGGTTTTGGCAACCATGGTACTTGGAAGAGAAACTGTTATTCCCCGCCAGTTTTTGAATGAGTTTGGCGATATGGCTCCTATATTATTGCCGATGATGATTGCAGGCGTTGGTATTTTATTTTCCATTGTCGGAACTTTTTTTGTAAAAATTTCTGATAGTGTAGGTTTAAGCACCGAAGCGGTTCAAAAGGCTTTGAACATGGGTAACTGGGGCTCCATTGTGCTTACTGCTATTGCCTCCTATTTTCTTGTCATATGGATATTACCTGATACGATGATACTACGCAATTTCGCCTTTTCGCCTATGCGTGTTTTCGGCGCCATTGTAGTGGGATTAGCCGTTGGTACTTTAATGAGTATGATCACAGAATATTATACTGCCATGGGAAAGCGCCCGGTTAAAAGTATTATTCGCCAGTCGGGTACCGGGCATGCTACCAATGTAATTGGCGGTTTGGCTGTGGGTATGGAAAGTACGTTTTTGCCCATACTGGTTCTTGCTGCTGGTATTTGGGGAAGCTACCAGTTTGCCGGTTTATACGGTGTGGCTATTGCCGCCGCCGGTATGATGGCAACTACCGCTATGCAGTTGGCGATTGACGCCTTTGGACCGATAGCAGACAATGCTGGCGGTATCGCAGAAATGAGTGAATTACCAAAAGATGTTCGGGAGAAAACAGATATACTGGATGCAGTGGGCAACACAACCGCCGCAACCGGTAAAGGATTCGCCATTGCGTCTGCGGCGTTAACGGCGCTTGCTTTGTTTGCGGCCTACGTAGGTGTCATCAAACAAAATGGTTACGATCTGCACGATGCAATTAATATTTATAAGGCTGATGTTTTAGCATGTTTGTTTGTAGGCGCGATGATCCCATTTATTTTTTCATCCCTTGCTATTCGTGCAGTGGGTGAAGCTGCCATGGCAATGGTGGAAGAAGTACGCAGGCAGTTTAGAACCATCCCCGGTATTATGGAAGGAACCGGTAAGCCTGAGTATGATAAGTGTGTGGCAATTTCTACCGAAGCTTCTATTAAAAAAATGATGTTACCGGGTGCTATTGCACTTGTTTCCCCGCTTATCATCGGTTTCCTTTTAGGACCTGAAGCTTTGGGCGGCTTTCTTGCAGGCGCAACGGTGAGTGGTGTATTGATGGGAATGTTTCAAAACAATGCTGGTGGCGCTTGGGATAATGCAAAAAAATCATTTGAAAAGGGCGTTGACATTAACGGTCATACTTATAAAAAAGGAAGTGACCCGCATAAAGCTGCGGTTACAGGTGATACCGTTGGTGATCCTTTCAAAGACACCTCTGGGCCATCTATGAATATCCTGATCAAATTGATGTCTATTGTTTCATTGGTGATAGCTCCTACTCTTGCGCATGTGCATGGTACGGGTGTGGTTCGCCATAACAATGCAGTTGAAAGGAGAGATATAAATGATCTTAGAAACGTTCCGGTGCCTGCTGATAACAGGATAAAGGATGATGCCGTAACGGAAGATCGCCTTGTTAGAGAATTACGGCAGGATGGTGTGGTAGGCGGTCGCCAGTCGGTTGTTGAATACCGCAATGGCATTCTTTACATTGATGGAAGAGAACAACCTGAAAGTGTGCGCAGGAGATACTATCCTTATTTTCCGGGGAAAGACAGTGATTTTACACTGACCATTGAAGAAGCGAAACGATAACAATTAATGATAGAGGATTATAACCCTGCTGAAATTGTCAGCAGGGTTTTTTGTTGGCGTTTGGTTGAGATAAATTTTTGGATTCTCCCTCCGGCGACCATATGGATTAGCTGCCGGGAATGATAAAGGCAGAGGATTTGTCAGCATTCATTTTTTTACTTACGAATTCTCGAGTTGTCTCAAAAAACTTAGCCGTATACCTTCAAAAAAATACCGCCCCAAAAACGGAAACGGTATTAACTATCCTTCCTTATGTTCGCTCACAGCGTTTAGTGTTTGCTGCGTCTTTAAAATTAATTGCTAAGAAATTTGCCTATTCTTTGGTTTTCACTTTAACCTCGCCATCCTTATCTTTTGCTTTGCCATCCTTGTCCTTTATTTTATCCTTATCTTTTTTCGATTTGGTTTTAGCGTCGCCCTGCTTTTCTTTGGTCTTACCGTTCTCATCAATTTTGCCTTTATAATCTTCATCCTTGTCTTTTACCTTGTACGATCCGTCGGCATTGTGCTTTTCTTTCATGATAGAATCTTTTTCAAGCACATTGCCTTCGCTGTCAATTTTCTTTTTATAATCGCCGCCTTTTACTTTTAGCACACCGTCATTTTCCATCTTTACTTTCCCATCTCCCGACTTTACCTTCACATCACCGCTGCCATATATCTTTTCTTTCTCACCGGGGTTCTTCAGTTTTACATCGCCATTGTTTTTAAACTTCCTTTTTTCATACATATCCGCTTCGGTCATCAATTGGTATTCTCCGTTTTTATAAATGTAGGGGCCATCATCAAAGCTGTATTTCCCTTCCGATGTCCTGGTTACTTTGCCATTAATGAGCATGCCGGTACGTCCGTAAAAAGTGTCTTTTGAAGTGGAATTGATGTATATGTAAATGGGGCGCTGGGTTTCGGTATTGTACATATATCCCGATGCCTGGTCTTTGATCAAGGTTACCGTTTTGCCGGTAGAGAGGTCAATGTATTGAGCTTTTGTGCTGATTGATGCAAAACTTATTGCAGCAATAAATGATATCATCATTAGGTGTTTCATACTTAAATAGTTTAGTTACAGTAATTCAATTCCCCATTTGAGGAGAAAAGCTTTGTTAGCAACACATGAAGTCAATATTTGTGCCACGGGATGATAAAGTAGAAATGAGTGTAAATAGGATTAAATTTTTAGAGTGCGGCAAAAGAAGGTTTAGGCGTACAGACCCACCATTAAAAAACAAAACCCCCTTCAAAAAAAATGAAGAGGGTTTATAAAAGTGGATGAGTTGGTTACTGCTTCACAAACTTGGTAACCGACTTTGCACCATCATTATCATAAATGAGCAAATAGGTTCCTTTTGTTAAACCACTAACAGGGAAACCTGTTTGAATGGCACCCGTTTCTACTGCATATTTTTTTAGTTCTCTACCTTCTGCAGTTACAATACGTATA
Source organism: Segetibacter sp. (assembly GCA_031424735.1). Taxonomy (GTDB): domain Bacteria; phylum Bacteroidota; class Bacteroidia; order Chitinophagales; family Chitinophagaceae; genus Segetibacter. The sequence goes on along the minus strand of JANPIA010000379.1, from coordinate 3,411 downwards.
ACCGCATTGGTTGCTTTGGGGTGACTAACAGTAAGTGTATTAGCTACAGGGTTAGGGAATACCTCGGCACGTACCACGTTGCGATTATTCATTACTACCACCGAACTATAATTATACTGACCATCTTTATCCAACATTTTTAAACGGTAGTAGTTTACACCGTTGGCTACGTTGATATCGGTATAACCATAATTATTTTGCTGGATGGTATTGATGGCTTTTGTGAAATTGATTTCGGTATAAGTTTTACCGTCCACACTTCTTTCAAGCGAGAAACCATGCAGGTTTACCTCGTTAAAAGTGGTCCATTTTAACAGGGCTGTCTTGCCATTTAAAGAACCTTTGAAGGAAGTAAGGCTTAAAGGAAGAGCAGCATCTGCATAGATAGTAGAAACTTTGATAGCATCAATATCAACCGTTGGATTGTTAACAGCACCTTGTCTAACTGCTACCCTACCAACATCAGCCTGCTCCGTTCCCGAAGAAATAAAAGCTGAAGTCGCGTGAGGGACAAGTGGCTCTGTGGCGCTATACGGTGCATCAACAAACAATTTTGCAATATCGTTTGTTGCTCCTGCTACAAATTGAAATGCTACTGTAATGAGATGTGTTGAACCCACAGTGTATTCTGTCGCTCCATATACTACCGGAGAACCTGAAGTGGCGGTAGATGCAGATACTCCAAGAACATAAGTATTGGCAGTAACACCCTTTCTGATATAAACACGCCCTAAATAGGCTGTTGTATTGGCACTTGGCAAAAAAGCAAAAAAATAATCACCTGTACCGGTAGTCGCCGGATCAAGCGCAGCAACGTCATTTACTTTAATAAGTGCACTTGCATAAACCGTTCCCGAATTTTGGGGTGTGAAGCTTCTAAATGCATCCTCTGAACTAGTGGGAAAATTTACAAGCGATAGCTTATTACTTGTTGGGGTTGGGCTTGTAAAGTAGTTAGGATAGGTAAGACTGCCCGCTGTTACCTGTAGATAATTACCTGTTCCGCTATTCGGGGTCCAGTTACCACCACTAACATTATTTGTTCCTAAATCTGTCAATCCACCGAGGGCGTAATTAAAATCTTCTGTAACTAATCTTTGCCCAAACGAAAGTGTTCCCAATCCTAATAAAATAGAGAGCGTAAAAATTCTTTTCATAGTTGTGTGTTTTGTTAATGTGCAATGTAATTAAATAGGGTCAAAATACAGTGGTGGTTGCAATATTTTAATATGCACGATATTTTACCTGCAGCTGGCAAATTAGGCGCATATCGTATCTTGAAGCGATTTTAAAAAACTCCAGTCGCAATAAGATGAAATTGACCAAACTTGCTTTCCTGATCATCGTTGTTTTAACTGCCATCTTATCGTCGGCACAAAAAAAAGCTACCACCCTGCGGGGTGTGGTTTTGGATGAAAATGACCGTGCGCTGGCAAAGGTTAGTGTTACCATTTTGGGTAAGGAAAAAGGCGCGATAACAAACGACTCAGGAGCTTTTATTTTACAGGTACAGCCACAAAAACCACTGGCTCTACTGTTTAGTTTTACCGGGTACAAAATCTACCAGAAAAATTTTTTATTATCTGAAGGTGAGCAGGAAACGGTGACCATCAAATTAGAGAAGCAGGAAAATGTATTGGAAGTTGTTACCGTGACCGACAATCGAAGCCGTACCGAAGCCGGGCGCATAAATATTGATGCAGAAAAAGCATTGCTTAACCCATCGCCGTTAGGCAATATTGAAAGCCTTATAAAAATTTTTGTTGGCAGCAACAACGAGCTTACCAGCCAGTACAATGTGCGCGGCGGCAGTTACGATGAAAACCTGATTCACGTAAACGATTTTGAAGTGTACCGCCCCTACCTGGTACGCAGCGGTCAGCAGGAAGGGCTAAGCTTTATTAACCCCGAAATGACGGGAAGCGTAAAGTTTTACAATGGGGGCTTCCAGGCAAAGTATGGCGATAAAATGAGCAGTGTGCTTGACATTGGCTATCGCAAACCCAAAAAATTTGGCGGCTCCGCTTACATTGGTTTACTGGAACAGGGACTGCATATTGAAGGCACTGATAAGAAAGAAAAGTTTACCTACCTGGTGGGATTTAGAAACCGCAGCAACCGTAATTTATTAAGCAGCCAGGATACCAAGGGCAACTATATTCCTTCGTCGAGCGACCTGCAGGCTTTGCTTACTTATCAACTCAACAGCAAATGGTTTCTGGAATTATTGGGCAATGTATCGCAAAGCAAATTCAAGTTATTTCCGGAAGAAAGCAAGTTATCGTCTGCTGTGTTCTCCCCGCTATTCACCGCCAATCTTGCCCTCGATATTTTTTTTGAAGGACAGGAAAGAGACCAGTACCAAACCAATATGTTTGGGCTTTCAGCCACCTTTCAACCGCGCAAAAATGTAAAGCTGAAATGGATGGTTAGCCGCTTTGAAAACAACGAAGCGGAGAACATTGACATCACCGGTGCCTACCTTTTTGGCGAACGCGATTTTGATAAGAGCAAAGCAAGCTTCGGACTAATTGTAAACCCGTTGGGTGCAGGCATTTTTCAAAATTATGCCAGAAATAAGCTGAACATTAATGTATGGAACGCATCGGTAAAGGGTAGCATCGATAAAGGCAAGCACTTCCTTCAATTTGGCACTGGTGCCGACTTTCAGCGCATTACCGACAAACTGCACGAATGGGAGTACAATGATTCGGCGGGTTATTCCCTGCCCTACTCGCCCAACATTTTACGCTTAAGCAAAGTGTTGAACGCTTCTGCTAACATTAATGTTACGAGGTTAAGCGGCTTTGTACAGGACAATATCCAGTTCCGCGATTCGTCGGATGTGACGCTACAAATTGGCGCCCGGTATAATTATAATAATCTCAACAACGAGTTCCTGATCTCACCCCGCATGGGTTTTTCGTATAAACCCAAAAGCTGGCGGAAAGATGTGATTATAAAAGCGGCTGCAGGCATCTATAATCAACCTCCGTTTTACCGCGAACTACGCCGGTACAATGGTACGGTGAATACGGATTTAAGAGCACAGAAAAGCTGGCAGCTAACCGGAGGATTTGATTATGCGTTTCGTTGGTTGCAACGCCCTGCACGCATAACAACGGAACTATACTATAAAGGCATGAAGGATGTTGTTGCTTACGATATAGACAACGTGCGCCTTCGTTATTCCGGTGAAAACAATGCGAAGGCTTTTGCCGCCGGGGCGGAAGTAAGATTTTTTGGAGAACTGGTGAAGGATGCTGAAAGTTGGGTAAGTATTGGCCTTATGCGCACCAGGGAAAACCTGGCAAACGACCGATATTATAACTATACGTTGGATGCACAAAACAAACCAACAGACAGCACGCTCGTTGAAGTAGGCAGTCTTCGCCGCCCAACAGATCGCAC
>JANPIA010000378.1:0-6440 GCA_031424735.1 Segetibacter sp. | reverse complement strand
TTTTTTTTAAGAAGTTTGTTCAGCATGATGGTAATAGCGAAACTTACTATCGTACCTGTAGCCGCACAAACAACGGAATTTGCCAGGTTAGCTATTTTGATGCTCTCCCATATACTGATAAGTACCCCGCATAACTGGGCGGCAGGTATTGGGTTGGATGTGTACGGTGAGTTTTGCATTTGTCGGTTTTATTATTTATCAAATATTGTTTAACGAACAAGCAGGCTATACCTGCTTATTCTATACCCCCTCTATTTTAATAAGAGCCATAGCATTAAAACTTCCATTTTTAAGTTGGTAGTTTATGCCATTCACCTCCTGTAAAAACTCTATCACCAATGCTAAAAACAGGGGGTGGGTCGATGCTGGGGTTGCATTTACCGAAAGTGATATGCTGGCAGTCTGAGCGTTATTAATGGGAAGATTAGAAGTTGCTTTTTCATCCCATACAAACGTGTTGTTTTCAAAATCTATTTCTGCGCCGCCCACGCTAATTTTAAAATGTGTAGCTCCGGAAGGTGCCGCCACCATAACAGTTGGTACAAATGCCGGAATATCCGTTACCATTACCCCGGTAACCCGGTTGATTGTCGCGGTAAATGGGGCAAAAAATGAAGTGCTAAGTTTTGAACTGAGGTTTGCTTCAAAGCCTTGAAGCATTTCAAGTTCTCCGTCAAGCACGTTGCGTTGTCCACGCGTACTTGTGTTGTCAAGCTTTATCACCTTCAGCATCTCTGTAGTTAGCCTTGCAACAACGGTACTGTCCGAAACTTTTTGCAGCAAGGTTCTGAAAGCGTCCCGGAAAAGCTTTCCGGCTTTACCAGCCCTTCCAAATTCAAAATTGTTTTCCCGCGTTCTTTGAAACTCAGGAGCCGTTGCTATCCGGCTTGCATCAATCCCGCCCTTTTCCCGGGCCAGGTAGCCATGTTTCGATTTAAAGAATGTCACATTTCCAATTGTTCCTTGAATAGGAAAAATACCTTTTTGACGTGCCATGTTTTTTTGTTTTAAAGTGTTGATTAATGAAATTTGCCTGCCATCCAGCGCTGGTTTCAGTAGGCTTTTATGGTGTCAAAAATATTGTGGGGCAACCATCTGTGGCAGTAACAAGGGTAGCAGTACCCAGGTCAAATGCGCACCAGTACTGCATCTTGCAAATAAAATAAATTTGTAATGGAATTTTAGAACGAGGCTGCCAATATATTGTATAAATACAATTGACAATTTCAACCGGTTTTAAAACCTTAGAGGTATTCAATAACCTAAATAAACAATCATGGCAAAAGCACCTAAAACACCAGCCAAAACCATTTATCGTAATTCAGAAAATGGGCAGATCACTACAAAAAAATACGCTGAAAAGCATCCCAAAACAACAGAAAAGGAAAAGATTAAGGCACCCCGCAAGGCAAAGTAATATTCCTCCGCTTCTACAAACACAATACCCCTGCTACAGGGGTATTGCTTTCAAAAAAATTTGTTCATGTCTAACCAACCGTAAAGCTATTTTATTATCAAATTTCCTGCATGGCTATTGCCTTGTTCAGTTATCTTAAACTGGTACCTGCCTGCTGCCACCTGTTTTAACCAATAGCTCTTACAACAACAGGAAAAAAACCAGTATCAACAAAAGAAAGATTACTTTATATAAGTACGTGCTAACCTGAATATCTCACTCGCATGCAAATTAATCTTGCCCACCTCCTTCGCTACTTCTTGGGGTATGCTGGCATCATTAAAAAGAGCTGTCATACCTTGGTTTACTCGTGGTCCTAGCACAGCGCCTTTATTATGACCTATAATCGCAAACCAGGCAAATGCATCATAACCTTTTCCGGGACCCTTTCGTAAAGTAAAGTGGAATTTGGTCACATTCGCTCCGGTGGGGTCTAATATCGCAGACAAATGAAGTTCATATAATCCGCTCCTTACAATTTCGAAAACTTCAATGGTTGGTGTTGAGCTGCCCTTTTCCCAATTAAATGCATTGTAATACGAGTAGTACTTCACAACCGCATTATGAAATTCGCTTTTAGGTATGCTATTGTAAATTTGTGGGGGCATAAAACAACGATTGTTAACAGAAAAATACTAACCTTTTATCGAATTCGCAATTACCGTAAACCCCCAACAGCAATAAGGCACACTAAGATGAACTGAAGGTCGCTTATAAGGAGGTGATTTAGCTTATTTTTGACGCCGACTTATGAAAAAACAACTTGTATTAACTTTTTTCTTGTTCGTTTCTTATTCCTTAACAGCGCAAAAAGAATGGAGCAATTGGTATTATTCTCGCAGCCGGAGTTTTACTTTCAAAAATGGAGCTATCGAAAAAATACAGGTTCCACCCAATAACAGCTTCTATAGTTTCGGGAATAATTCATCAGATAGGGCAAGTTCTTATGCTGATGCCAATGGGAATATGCGATTAATTTTCAACGGCGCCGTATACAACAGCAATTACGATACGATCTCCAACTTCAACAAAATCAACTTTTGCAACATTGCCCGGCCGGCCGCTACAATAGTTCCCTTTCCTGGTAATCCTGATAAATTTTATCTTTTATCTCTCCACAGTCATTCAAGCTTTTTGCTGCAGGCATCATCGGGTTTACAGGTGCGATGTCCGGCACCTGGCTTTTTAAATTACAATGTTGTCGATCTTTCGGCAAACGGTGGTAAAGGTTTGGTAACGGAATGGAATAAAAATCTTCTGTCGCAGCCTATTGAAAGGCTTGCCTTGGTTAAACATAGCAGTACCAACGACACTTGGATCGTCAGCCATATTTATGGAAGCAATAATTTTCATTCTTTTAGAGTTACAGCAGCAGGAATACTGCCAGGTGTAATTTCTTCCGTAGGACCCTCATTTGCTGGCGGATGGGAGACTGCATTGGGTTTTATGGTAGCAAGCCCTGACGGGAAAAAAATTGCTGCTCATTCAGGAAACTATGGTGCAAACAAGTTTATAGAGCTGTATAATTTCGATGCTGAATCCGGTACCCTTTCTAATTATCGTACCCTTACAATTACTGACGATGTGGTAACGCTCAGCGATGCCGTTTTTTCACCGGATAATTCCAAGATCTATATATCCGCCACAGGTAAAGCAACAAACTGCACTAGGAATACAGGGCTCATTTACCAGGCTGACTTTAATGCGCCCGATCTGCAACAAAGCCTCACAAGGATTTATACAAATAAAGCTCCCGATGGACAGTATATGTTTTCAAATGCCCTTGACGGGAAGATATATTTCACAGGAAATTCCACGCAGGTAAGTACGTATAGCTGGCAGTATTCGTTCGATGCGATTGCTTTTCCAAACTTGCCGAAGCAAGCGTGTATAATAAAAGAAAATTTTTATAGCTTGGGAAGTAGTGGCAATAGCTATTTCCCATTTCCGGTGTATCGTACCGAAATTTACAACCAGGCTAAAGAACCCATTTTACCGGTACTAAATCTTGGAACGGTCACATCTGTTTGCACCGATAGCATTACAATCACGGCACCTGTAGGTTACCAAAGTTACAAATGGAACACCGGCGCTACAGGGCGAACGATAAGAATTATTGATTCAGGCACCTATTACGTTACGGCAGGGGCGCAGGGGTTTGATAAGCCCGAAGCATTTGGAACAATCAATGTTACAACCAGGGGCATACCTTACAGGCTGCCGAAAGATACCATCTTGTGCCCTAAAAGCTCTGTCATCTACCAGTTACCGTCTGGCTACACCAATGTAATATGGCAGGATGGAACTACGGGCAATAGTTATACGCTCAATGCAGGCGGCCCTTCTATAGGTGGTCCGGTTAAATATACAGCCAACGACCCGGCAGGTTGCTTCGTGAAAGACTCTGTATGTGTCTCATTCAATCAGTATCCAAATCCCACGCTTGGCAACGATACAGTACTCTGTAATACATCTTCTTTACTACTCAGACCCATAGCATCTCCTTACGGAGGTACCGCTTTTTTATGGCAGGACGGGTCTGTTAAAGATACATTCCGTGTTACGAAGCCGGGCACGTACTGGGTACAGGCTAAATACAATACTTGTACGGTAAGAGACACGGTTGTTGTCAACTATGTAAGCGGCGCAACAGTAAACTTAGGCAACGATACTACGGTCTGCCAGGGTGATTCTTTAAAGTTATCATTAAACATAGCAGGAGCTACCTACCTCTGGAGCGATGGCTCCACTGCCGCATCCTTCAGCTTAAAAAATAGCGGGGCTTTTTGGGTGCAGGTAAATAACGGTGCATGCACGGTCACCGATACCATTAGGGTTACATTTAAGCCTAAACCCCCTCTTTACTTGGGCGCAGATACTTCACTATGCGAGATGGATAAATTGTTGTTGAACCCATCAATTGCCGGGGCATCGTATGTATGGAACGACCAGTCAACAACAGGTACTTTCAACGTAACCCAACCAGGTACTTATTGGGTACAGGCTACCGTGAGCAGGTGTTCTGTAGCCGATACTATAAAAGTGAGCTATAGATCAAAACCCTCTGTAGACCTCGGGCCGGATAGGGGTATCTGTAAAGACAGCAGCATTACTTTAATTGCATACAATCCATTAATCTATAGCTATAACTGGAGTTCAGGAAGCAATCTGCCTCTGTTGAATGTATCCCGGTCCGGCACATACCATGTAATGGTTTCGGGTATCAATGGATGTTCAAATAGCGACACTGTATTAATTGCAGCCAAACCTTCGCCATCCTTTGCTTTCAGTGCCGATACATCTCTCTGTTTCGGCCAACAGCTTCACATAAATATAAACGATTCCGGCGCCGCCATTCTTTGGCAGGATGGAAGTATCAGCCCTCAATATAATATATCTTCCGGTGGTTTGTACCACGTGCTGGTAAATATCAATGGCTGTACAATTAAAGATTCTATAAAGGTTAATTTCAATCCCGTGCCCGTTGTGTTTCTCGGTAACGACACTACCATCTGTGAGGGAAAAACAGTTACGCTCAACGCAGGTAATCCCCAAAACAGCTACGCATGGAACGATGGCAGCTCCTTACCGTTTTTAAAAGTGGCAAAGCAGGGTCAATACTCGGTAAAGGTTACAAGTAATGGTTGCATTGCCGGCGACACAATAAATGTGCTTTTTCAGTCGCTGCCAAAGGTCAATCTGGGTGGCGATACTACAATATGCCTGTTCGATAGCCTGGTACTGAATGTCTTTTTTCCAGGGGCCAGTTACCGTTGGAACAATGGTAGTGTCTCACCCGGGTATACGGTTTATAAAGCAGGTCTTTACACTGTACAGGTTAGCAATTTCTGCGCAGACGTCTCCGCTTCAAAAGTTGTTCGTATGGAACCTTGCGAAACCATGTTTAAATATGCAAATGCATTTAGTCCCAATGGCGATGGCATCAATGATACATGGCAACCGGAAGTTGTGGGCAAATTCAGCATTTTCGATCTAATGGTTTTTAATAGGTATGGACAGGCTGTACACCATTCTAATAAGCCAACACCTTGGCGAGGCACATTCAATAATAAAAATTTGCCAGTGGGCGTCTATTATTTTATCGCTACCTATTTCGATGAATACAGGAAGGTTAAGAGGCGGCAGTCGGGCAGCATCACTCTTTTAAAATAGTGTGTGTCATGTAACATCTCTCAGCTATTAAACTATCGCAATTCGGCAAATGAACAGATCACTACAAAAAAATACGCTGAAAAGCATCCCAAAACAACAGAAAAGGAAAAGATTAGGGCACCCCGCAAGGCAAAGTAATATTCCTCCGCTTCTACAAACACAATACCCCTGCTACAGGGGTATTGCTTTCAAAAAAATTTGTTCATGTCTAATCAACCCGTAAAGCTATTTTATTATCAAATTTCCTGCATGGCTATTGCCTTGTTCAGTTATCTTAAACTGGTACCTGCCTGCTGCCAACTCCTTCATCACTTAGCTAATCTCACCAAATAATATGGCGAAACCGAAACGGTTTAAAAACTAAAAATGAGTCGCAGTGGCAACTCCTTTTTAGTTTAATTTTTTAGGGTTCTTATTTCATTCTGATCATTGTTCCCGTTTGAATAAACACCTTCTCTTTGCTGATAGCGTTTATCCTGTAATAGTAGTTACCCACACCTAATTTGGAACCATCAAAATCAACATTATAACTCCAGCGCTGTATCCTGCATTGCAGCAATCTTACCGTTTCAATTCCTCTATGGTGCGATTATAACAGTTGGTAAAGCAGGGCTGCAATGCGCTTTCCGAGTTTCAATTCCTCTATGGTGCGATTATAACCAAAATAGTTCTTTCACATACGAGTTTACAAACAAGTTTCAATTCCTCTATGGTGCGATTATAACTCGGGGGCAAGTGAAAACGATGTTCTCCCAAACTCGTTTCAATTCCTCTATGGTGCGATTATAACCCATTACCGTCGCCGCTAATG
>JANPIA010000377.1:0-14032 GCA_031424735.1 Segetibacter sp. | reverse complement strand
CATTGGCTTTGGTTCAATAAAGAAAGTTCCCTTAAAGCCATTGCGACGAGCGTAGTCTTTTGCTGTGTGAAGAAACTTGGCAAAGTGCTCTTTCTCTTTCTGCATGTTTGTATTAAGCAAGCTCATATACCCTTCACGCCCACCCCAGAAAACATAGTTCTCGCCATTTAACGCAATGGTCGCATCCAGCGCAGCTTTAACCTGTGCAGCACCATGTGCGATTACATGAAAATCGGGGTTCGTAGAAGCTCCATTCATGTAGCGTTTGTGCGAGAAAAGATTGGCAGTTCCCCACAATAACTTTACACCACTCTCCTCCTGCTTTTGTTTTGCATAATCCACCATTGCCTGCAATCGGCGGTCATTCTCCAGGATGTCATTTGTATAATCTACCACATCCACATCGTGAAAACAGTAATAAGGTAAATTCATTTTTGTGATGAATTCGAAGGCGGCATCCATCTTGTCTTTAGCCCGCTCTACAGCGTCCGCCTTTTTATTCCATTCAAATTCATGGGTCGGTCCACCAAACGGATCAGTACCATCATTTACAAAAGAGTGCCAGTAAGCGCAGGAAAATTTAAAATGATCTTTCATCGTTTTTCCAGCGACTATTCTGTTTTCATCGTACCAGCGAAACGCAAGCGGGTTATCGCTTTCTGGTCCTTCGTATTTAATTTGGCCGATGCCTTCGAAGTATTCTTTATCACCTAATAAAACTGACATGTGTAAATGTTTTTATGTTGTGTTATCGATTGTTTAGTTGTGGCAAAGCACCCAAAGAGAGTTTTTTGCAGGACGGAGCTCACGCTAATATATGCTATAGCTCCTATAATTATTTCTTTGAATAAGCAGTTATAGTTTCTATTGTGCCATCCGGTCTGTATTTAAGTTCTGTCACTTTTATATTTCTTAAATGCGTTTTTCCTGATAACTCTGTATCATGATAAAACAAGTACCACTTTCCTTTAAACTCTACAATTGAATGATGATTTGTCCAACCCTGCACGGGGTTTAAAATTACTCCCTGGTAGGTAAAGGGTCCGTAAGGGTTATCGCCAATGGCATAGACAATAAAGTGTGTGTCGCCGGTTGAATAAGAAAAATAGTATTTACCCTTATACTTGTGCATCCAGGATGCTTCAAAAAAGCGGCGGTTATGATCACCTGCCATTAATTGCTTGCCATCTTTGTCGACGATTTTTATCTCTTTTGTTGGTCCATCAAAGTGCAGCATGTCGTTACTCATCTTACCAACTTTCGGGCTAAGGGCAAGTTCATTATTACCCGGCTCTTGGCCATAGACAGCATCAAATTTACCCGTTTGCCATTTCTGTAACTGTCCGCCCCATATACCACCGAAATACATATAAGATGTACCATCGGTATCTGTAAATACCGCAGGGTCTATACTTACGCTTCCCTCTATTGGCTTAGGTTCAGCCGTAAAAGGTCCGGTTGGTGAAGTACTTGTAGCAACCCCAATATGAAATTGATCTGCTGAATCTTTCGCAGGAAAATACAGGTAGTACTTCCCATTTTTATATGCAGCATCTGGTGCCCATAGTTGGCGTTTCGCCCACGGTATATCTTTAATGCTTATCGCAACGCCATTGTCTTTCACAGCTCCGTTTATACTTTCCATGGAAAGGATATGATAGTCACGCATATCAAAATGATCACCAAAGTCATTTTCCGGAATGCCGGCTTCAATATCGTGCGAAGGATAGATATAAATTTTTCCATTGAACACATGCGCACTCGGATCTGCGGTATAAATATGACTTACCAATGGCTTGGTTAAATAAGGTGATTGCGCTGTGATAATATTGCTGGCAGAATTGTTTGTTTGTTGTTTGCCAGCACCGCAGGCAGCTAGTAATAAAACTAAAACCGAAATACTTACCAGGGGAACAGTCTGGATGCGCAGATAATTTTTTTTCATATTGCAATCATTCAAATAAAGAGTAGCATGATGGAGAAAGGAGTGTAAATCCGGGCACTAATATCCAAATTAAATTTTAATGTGCAACCGATTGCAAAAAATATATTTGAAAAAAAAATTGCGGGAGCGGATAAAGCCACGCCAAATGTTTTAGAAATAATAAAAATGGCTTGCGGATGTAGCTAAATCACATTATTGCATCACTTGTTACAAAAGCAGCGCTGGAAAAAGCGGGCAATGCTCAAACAAACTACGATATTCTTATTTGCCACTCTGCCGAATCAGGTATAAAAGAAGTTGCAAATGCGCATAACTTATTTCACAAAAGAGTGGATGGCTTAATTGCCTCGCTTGCCTTTGACACACCTGACCTTTCACACTTTGATGATTTCATTAATAAAAAAATACCGATAATATTTTTTGATAGAGTTGAAGAAAATAACGGTGGCACAAAAGTGATCATTAATAATTTTAAAGCCGGCTATGATGTTACAACGCACCTGATCGAACAAGGCTGTAAAAGGATAGCGCACATAACCGGAAGTTTAACGAGGAATGTATATGACCTGAGACACAAAGGCTACATGGCGGCGCTGGCTGATTACAAAATAAAATATGACGAAAAGCTTGTTATGGTAAATGATCTTAAAAAGCAATCATGTATCAATGCTTCTAGATTTCTGATGCAGATGAAGCATATGCCTGATGGTGTATTCGTAACTAATGACTACTCGGCGGCAGTATGTATTCAAACCTTTAAAGATGCAGGCATTAAAATTCCGGCAGAAATTGCAGTTGCAGGGTTTAATAATGATACCGTAAGCACAATTATAGAACCCAGGCTTACTACAATCAATTACTCCGCATTTAATGTTGGAGAAACCGCTGCGCAAATGCTTATCAATCATCTGAACGGAAATATTGATATTAATATGACCAGTACGGTTGTATTAAACTCCGCGTTGATAGTCAGGGAATCTTCTTTACTCAAGTTCTTCCAACAACAATCTCATCATCAGCACCCGAAAGTAATTAACTATTTTTTACGTCAATAATACAACCTACTGCAATTATGAGAGCGACACTAACAAACAGAATTGTCATCTATGGTCTGCTTGCTACCAGTTTACTTATCCTGACACATTGCACTACTACATCTGATTCCCAACCGGAATGGCAAAAAAAAAATCAGAAACTTATTGCTGAGCATAAGTTAAATGTACGGGAGCTTTCAGGGCTTCCAAAAACAACAATAGCTTCTAATCTTGAACCTGCAAAAGTTATAGGCCTTGATAAACTGGACAGCATTGGATTGTACCCTGGCGTTAATGCTAAACTCTTTTGGGGAAGCGGTACCATGGTTGGGATTCTTCAGCTTGCACCAAATGCAAAAATTCCTGAAGAAGTTTTGCCAGCCGATAGATTTGTATTTGTACTGGAAGGTTCCATCAATCAATTAATTAATGGCGCACCCGTTGAAATGATTTCAAGAAAGAGAGAAGAACCGGATGGAATACATAGCGCAACCCCACGAACCGATTTTGTATATCTTGAAAAAGGAGCCAAGAATTCTGCAATAGCCGGTACATCCGGTGCAAAACTGCTTGAGGTTATAGTCCGTTGCGTTTGGATTATCTTAAAAAAGCAGGTGTAAAAAATCTTCCGGCTGAAGTGGCAGATGTTAAGGCAACGCTAACACCGAATGTACTTCCTAACAAGGTTTATGACCTCTACGATTTGCAGTTGACAGAACTTACGGCAGTGGGCTATACAAGATTGATTTCAGGAAAGAATACGCAACTAAGTTTTATTCTGATGGAACCGAATTCGCTTTTCCCGCATCACATACATCCTGAAGAACAAATGATGTTTGTGTTACGCGGTACCACCAATGAAATTCTTCTCGATGGGGAACAGGGTATGAAAGCGAACGAAGTTGTTCGCATTCCTTCTAACATGGTGCACGGTGCAAAAATGAGCGATATTGGTTGTGATGCCCTGGATATTTTCTGGCCCGCACGTGCTGATTATTTAGAAAAAGAAGAAGCAAGAATGGCAGCTTATCATGCTATTATTCCTAAAGATGCAAAATTGGAACTTCTTGTTGATGGCAAGAAAACGAAGCCGGAATTGACCTTCAGCGAAGGACCAAAATGGCTGAATGGTAAGGTTTATTTTTCAAACATGTATTTCGACCAAAACTTCGGTGCTAACCCTAAGAGAAGTTCAACTGTTGAACTGGATCCCGGTGGTAACTACAGGAACATTAGCGAAGGTAAAATGCAAACGAATGGTCTTTATCCTTATAAAAATGGCAACCTAATTGTTTGCGATATGATGGGTCACAGGGTCGTTGAGATGACAACAAACGGGCAGGTTGTAAAGGTGCTCGCAGATAAATACGACGGCAAACCTATTGATGGACCCAACGATGTTATTACAGACTCCAAAGGAGGTTTCTATTTTACCGACCCGCAGTTTACGATGGAGCCGACAAAGTTCCAACCTGGTCGTGCAGTTTATTATGTATCGCCTGAAGGTAAGGTAACAAGACTAACGCAGCCAAACGAATTTGCTATGCCTAATGGAATTGTACTATCGCCTGATGGCAAAACGCTTTACATTAATAATTGCTACGATGATGAATCATGGTATCCGGTTAAAAGCGAAAAGGATAATTTCATCTGGGCTTATGATGTAAACCCTGACGGTACGATTACCAATGGACACCAGTTCGCCAAATTATTCCTTACAGAAAATGTGCTTAACAGGAAAGGAAATTCCTCCAGTGCCGATGGTATGGCCATTGATAAGCAGGGCAACCTTTACGTTTGTACCTATTACGGCGTTCAGATATTTAACAACAAAGGAAGGTTTATAGGTATGATAAATTTACCGTCTTTCCCTGTTAGTCTTTGTTTCGGTGATGCTGATATGAAAACGCTGTACATAGTTAGCTACAGCAAAGTTTATAAGCTTCGTACTAACATGGAAGGATTTGTGCAATACTTGAATTGACCAGTTAAAAATTTTTCAGATGCTGTCTGAATTGTTTTCTTTTGGTATCAGCATCTTTTTTTTATAGCATCATCGTTGCGTCGCATTTCGTTCATCTGTATAACATTGGGCAACATTTGCTTCAATGCAAAACGCTCTTCTATTCCTAAAACTTTGTGTTCCTTTATACGTATGAAACGATTCCTACCACTCCATGCCTTTTTTATCTTATGTTTTTTTGCGTCTCAATCGCAAACAAAAAATAATGCTACAGGAACGAATATGAGTGGTATAGCTGTTCAATTTTTGCAAAGTCTTACGGCGGCTCAAAAAGAGAAAGCACAGATGCCGTTTGATAATGAAGAACGCTATAACTGGAATTATGTACCTATGGAACGAAAAGGTATACCCTTAAAAGATCTGACGAGTAAACAGGAAAAAATCGCAACCGACCTTTTACAGACTGCGTTAAGCGATTCCGGTTTCGAAAAAACGATGGCTATTATTAAACTAGAAAATGTACTAAGAGATATAGAAAACGCCAGTCCGGATTACCGCAATCCCGGCAATTACTATTTTACAATTTTTGGAAATCCCGCTGACAGCATTTGGGGCTGGAGACTAGATGGGCATCATGTATCATTTAATTTTTCCTCGCAGAATAACCGTCTCATTTCCGGTTCTCCTGGTTTCCTGGGCTCAAATCCTGCGGTTGTTTTATCAGGTCCGCAAAAAGGTCTTCAGATAATGAAAGATGAAAGTTCGCTTGGTTTTGAATTGCTCCATTCTTTATCCGCCAAACAAAAACAAAAAGCTGTTTTTAGCGCAAGGGCGCCTGGCGACATCATCACCCGGACTGATCGTAAAGCTGCAATCCAAACTTTGCAGGGAATTGTATATAGTGAGCTAAGCGGGAAACAACAAAAAATATTCATGCAATTGCTAACCCTTTATATTTATCGTTATAAAAAATCATTAGCTGCTAAGATGATGCACGTGATTGAAGAAGCAGGTTCACATAACCTGCGATTTGCCTGGGCCGGCGCAGAAGAACCAGGTATCGGCAACCAGCATTATTATCGTATACAAGGACCGACAATCATTATTGAATACGATAACACGCAGAATAATGCCAATCATGTGCATACCGTAGTAAGGGATTTGAAGAATGATTTTGGCGGAGACCAGTTATTGGAACATTATAGAAAAAGCAGGCATTAGTAAACGATGCAGTATCAGCCGGCGTTGGTATTATTAAATAAACATATTGTGCCAAATAATAATTCTATAAGAGCGGTAACTGTAAAAATTAAAACTTATAAAATCTTTTAAGCATTTTACCTTAACTGGTGCTATACTATTAATCTGCAGTTTCAAGAGCTGGCAACTATAAGAAAAAACGTTTTATTTCGCCTAACTAATAGTTCGCAATAACTAATATAAATGAAGAAGATCCTAATGCTGCTGAGCCTGGCAGTAACATTATTTGCTTGCAGGCAAAATGATTATACAAAGTTTACAAACGACCCAATTCTTTATTGCAAAACAGTCAAGAAGTTGAATGATGTTGTTTTATACAACAACTTCTCGCCGGTGGTGGCCTCCCGTAACTATGCTTATGCCAACATTGCGGCATATGAATGTATAGCAGCGGGAGATAAGAACTATGAAAGTCTTGCGGGACAAATAAAACATCTGCCTGTAATGCCCGCCCCTGCAAACAGAGACAAAATTGACTACCACCTTGCAGCATTACTTGCCTTCGTTAAGGTTGGTAACGCTGTTACTTTTCCTGAAGGCGTATTGATGGATTATTACAATGAGCTAAAAGAAAAAGCGGATAGTGCCGGTATTCCTTCTGTGGTTTTAGAAAACACATTAATGTTTAGCGACACAATTGTCTCGACTGTATTAAAGTGGAGTAAGGGTGATAACTATGCAAAAACACGAAGCGCTGAGAAGTTTAATGTTTTGCATGAAGATGGCAGGTGGTTGCCTACACCTCCCGCTTATGCACAGGGACTTGAACCGCACTGGGGTAATATCAGAACGCTTCTGTTAGACTCTGCCAATCAAATTGCACCTCCTGCTATGCCTGCTTACAACATGAAGGATACTACGTCGGCTTATTGTAAAGAGGCAATGGAGGTAAAACGTACAGTTGAAAACTTAACAGCAGAGCAAAAACATATCGCAGATTTTTTTGACGATAATCCCTTCAATCTGCATATTACAGGGCACGTTATGTATGCTACTAAAAAGTTTTCGCCGCCCGGTCACTGGATGAATATTGTGGGTATCGCTGCGGAAAAATCAAAAGCAGATTTTAATACAACTGTTGCCGCATATACTGAAACTTCCATTGCACTTTTTGATGGGTTTATCTCATGCTGGAAAGCAAAGTATACGCATAACAGTGTCAGACCTGAGACTGTTATCAATAAGGTGCTTGACCCAGCATGGCAACCCTATATTCAAACTCCTCCGTTTCCTTCTTATGTAAGCGGGCACTCTGTAATATCTGCTGCATCTGCTGAAGTTATGAGTAAATACTTTGGGGACAACTTTGCTTATACCGATACTTCTGAGCTCGAATTTGGCATTGCCAGTCGTTCCTTTAAATCTTTCAGAGAAGCATCTCTGGAAGCATCGTGGTCAAGATTATATGGAGGTATCCATTTCCGTTGCGACCTTGAACAAGGTAATCTTTTGGGCAAAAAAATAGGAGAATACGTTGTAAGTAAACTTCGGTTGAAACGTACGCCAAATCAACTTTTATTCAACACCAGAAAATCATGAAACGAAAATGTTTTCGTTTTTGGTACTCACTTCACTTTCGTTTATTTCTATTAATTCGCTACGGAGTTGGCCGACATTCAATTATTCCTGTTTTTATTTTTTCAAAATTAAATTGCGCCAGTTTATAAGTACTGAAGTTTGCAGCACCTTCTTTGATCTTGATATTCAAGTCCGCAGGAATATTTTTAAATACTTGTGTTTGATTAGTAACGGGCCACTGAATTTCTATCTTATCGATAATGTTTGCCTGGCCAATGCCAATATGTTGGCGTAAAGGGTTAGAGCCAAAACTTCCTCCCTAATTTACCTCCCTATAGACAAATCTTTCCTTATTATTTTCTTTGAAAGTCACCTTAATTTTTGCTCCAATTGCAGCCCTGTTAGAATTAGTTCCTTCCAATGATATTTTAATCCAATGGTTAGTGTTTTGCCCCGTATTGAGATACAAAGAGTTTTCATAAGCATCCCCCGAATAAGCACCTCCCATTTCAATATAAATATCTTGATCACCATCATTATCAAGGTCTGCAAAAGACACTCCATGTCCTTTTTGCAAATTACCCACCCTTGCTGAATTAGTAACATCGACAAATTTTGTTGCCTGGATATTTCTAAATAATTTATTTGGCACTAACGATTTAAATGAAGGATTGCCTGTTCCAAGATAAAAATCGAGATAGCCATCGTTATCAATGTCACCGAAGTTGGAGCCCATAGCAAATGCGATATTTTTTAATCCCATTGCCTCGGAAACATCTTCAAAAGTGCCATCGTGTTTGTTCCTGTATAATATTACTTTGCCAGAGTTGCCCTGAACGTTCTTCGACTGTATGGCCTCTGCTCCCGCATAATATGCCAGGGATTTTGTGAACTCATAACCGCAAACGAGAATATCCAGCCATCCGTCATTATCATAGTCAAAAAACCAGCAAGGAAAAGTTCGGGTTAAGTCCTTGGATAGCCCAGCCTGCCGCGTTACCTCTTTAAATTTAACTGGGGCGCCCTTAACCGTTTCGTTTTTAAACAAGTATTTTTGTCCGTTCATGGTTGAAATAAAAAGATCCATCTTACCATCATTATCGTAGTCACCGGAAGTAACTCCTTTCACAAAGTCTCTTATATTACAATCCGCACTAGCCGCCTGTTGCGTGAAGGTTCCGTTTTTGTTATTAATAAACAATTCTGAAATGTTCCTATCCTCGGCTCCATATATTGATTCGTTGCCAATGAATACATCCAGCCATCCATCATTATTAAAATCCGCCCACGTGGCAGCTTGTGTAGGATGAATTGAAAACAAACCGCTGGCTTTAGTAACATCGGTAAAAGTTCCGTCTCCATTATTTCGCAACAATGAATTGGGTTCTTTTCCGAAACTTTCTTTCCATGCTCCCCGCAATACAAATATGTCCTTAAAGCCATCGTTATTGTAGTCTGTCTGCATAATGTTCAATCCACCGGTGAGATGACTCAGCCAGGAAGAATCAGAAATATCTGTAAATGTGCCGTTTCCATTATTTCGACAATAATGCATCGGTTCCTTTAAAGACCAGCTGCTTGTAACAATATCATCATAACCGTCATTGTTAAAATCATCTACAATACTGCCACCTGCCTGGTTGTTTATGTTTAATCCTACATTAGAAGCAACATCGATAAAAGGTTTCATAGCATTCAGCGTATCCTCTTGCGCAATTTTCAGCAGCATTGTCGCAGGCACCTGTTGCGGGTAACCGCCGATAGTCATGTAAGCTATGTTCAGGAGCCATCTTGATTCAAGGTCTTCAGGATCCGCTGCCAACAGTTGACTGTATAATTCGATAGCTTTTTGCGAACCGGTTTTGTCTTGATGTACTCCCGCCATTGAAATAGGAAAAATGCAAGACTCGGCAGAGTGATTGTGAAAACAATTCGTTCTTTCTCCCAATCGTAAATATGCCATGGCCAGGTCTTTCATAATAAAATTCCGCTGCCCGGTTTCAAAAGCTGGTGTTGCTTTCAACATCTCCTGAAAAACATCAATGGCTTTTTGTTCCTGCCCTAACTGTAACAGGGCGTTTGCTTTTCTATATTTAAACTTCATTGCATCAGCCGCTGCTGGAGACATCTTGAGCAGCGAGTCGTAAAATCTCAAACTTGCTTCGGGATAAAAGTTATTTTCCGGATTGTCCTCGGATTTATCTATGGATTGTAAGAGATTACTCATATCCTCGGTAGAACGCTTTTTATTCTCGCATGAGCTCAATAGGAATATGAGCGTGCAAAGAAGATATGTGATTTTGGAGTATTGCATTTTTACTTTGGATTAGAATTATTGTGAGCTTCTTGTGCCGATAAATGTTTTAACACTAAAGCACTGGCGTTATTTCTTGCAATTATATAAGCCTGTTTATTTTTAATAACGATGTTTCTTATATGCCGTGACTGACCTTTAATTGCTAATCCATTAAGTGTTTCACAAAACAACTTATTGTTTCCATTGTTGATTAGAATGGTGCCGAAATCAGCATCGCTTCGCCCTAATTCAGTATTGTTATCATAGTAGTTCCCAACGAGCAAAATATCGGGAAGACTATCATTATTTGCATTGCAAACTATGGCGTCTTTCAAAGGGGAAAGTTGGGCCTGCCAAGGCAAAGGCTGAACAGAAAATTTCAAGTTCCCCTGATTAATTAATATTGAACTGGAAAAGTAATCTGCACTTAGAACAGTAGATTGAGCAAGCTTCTCCTCTCCGAATAAATTTGTGACCGATGCCTTTGCAAAGTCTGTCGCATATAAAAACTTCTTTTTAAGAAATGGCAACTGCTTATCAATATCTCCCTTCCCCATAAAAAGTATTTCTTTATTGGCTACATAGTAAGTTAGCATTTGCTCGCTCGTACCATTTCCGTCGAAATCATTATAATACAATTTTACAGGCTCGTTTTTCGATGCTTTAAGGCGACTGTTTTCACCTAAATTTCCTGCAATCAAATCTATATCACCGTCACCATCAAAATCATAAGGCAGAATAAAGTTCCACCAGCCTTTTTTATCTGTCAACACCTGTTTGCTAAATTTTCCTTTGTTATTGATGAAAGCATAAATGCCACCCCATTCTAATGAGACGATCAAATCTTTATCACCGTCTCTGTCAATATCAAACCAGATGCTATTGGTTACCAATCCAATTTCTGCCAATCCCTTTGCAATAGTATTTGTTACATCTATAAATTTACCATGACCATTATTTAGTAATAAATAAGATTGAGGGATTTTACCATAGTTTCCTGACACGGATCTTGCTCCGACAAACAAATCCTGGAAACCATCATTATTAAAATCCGCTGCATCTATAACCGAAGCTGAAACGTTGAGGTTGGTAAAAGGATCAACTGCTTTGGTTAGTTTTCCTTTACCATCATTCAAATAAATACGGGGAGTGCCATAATCGGTTTCGTCATAGTGTTGGTTAACTCCACTGACAACGATTAAATCAGTATTGCCATCATTATTTATATCGGACCATGTTGCAGAAACTGCTTCGTATGTGCTGTCAATATCAAAAGCAGGTTGGTTTGACTTAACAAAAGAACCTGAAGGAGTCTGAAGGTATAAAACACTTTTACTGTCTTTTGCTGATCCAATGAAAACATCGTCGAGATTATCGTGATTAACATCGGCAACTGCAAGTGCAGGCCCTTCTGTTGAAACCATGTGCGGCATCAAGCGTTCACTATTAAAATCAACAAAAACATTTTCTTTATGTACATAATTAATACCTGTGGAATTAGTGATATCGGTTACCGGATAAGATTTATTTACATGAACTTTTTGCAGGCTGCTATAATCGAATAAAGGCAATCCTTTCTGATAATTAAGAGTAATACCCGCGTCTTTTGCTGGAACATTTATTTTCTGAAAAGAATTATCCGGCCATACCAATAACATAGAGTCGATTGTTGATTTTGACAGGCCAACTAACAAAGGTCCATCCATGCTTGAAAGAAAACCTCTCGCAGCAAACTTTTCATACGTTCTTACTTCATCTTTTACAAAAACAAAGACTTTAGCGCCAACAGCCCGCCTGTTTCTGAGATCTCCATTCAGTTCAATTTTTAGGGATGTTCGTTCTCCCGGTTTGCTATAAGTGTTTTCGTAAATAAGGACTTTTGCATTAATATTATTTACAACAATATCCAGGTCACCATCATTATCCAGATCGGCATACACGGCGCCGTTTGAAAATGTTGACTTGTCGTTCTCTATTGCAGCAGCCACATCCTCAAATACTAAATTGCCGTTGTTTCGGTAAAATTTATTGGGTATAACAATTTCGGGTAGTTTTTTAATCAGCTCAATATCTGTGTTAAAAGCATTTCTTTCCCTAATATCCATTTTCGCTTCCGTGTTTGACAAGTAATTCACATAATCAATATCATTCATTTTTTTAGGGATGCCATTCGAAATAAATAAATCCTTCAAACCATCGTTGTCAAAGTCTACCCATAATGGAGCCCATGACCAGTCTGTGGCTGCAATGCCGCTATAAAGCCCTACTTCACTAAAAAGCCCGTTATGCCGGTTAAGCTGAAGGTTGTTCCTTGTGTATTGATGTGAGTATCCTTCCCTTAATTTAGAATTAAATAAATCATAGTCATCTTCACCTGTTGACCGTTTAAGTATATCGGGATCAGAAGGCAACATATCCAAAGAAAGAATTTCAGGAAAGGCATCATTGTTAACGTCTGCTACATCCACACCCATTGAATAGTGGCTGGTATGCATCAACTGATCCTGGCCCTCCTCTTTAAAGGTGCCGTTTTTTTGATTGATGTACAGGTAATCATTCTCATAAAAATCATTGCCGACATAAACATCGGGATAACCATCCATGTTTATATCAGCTACAGTTATTCCTAATCCATAACCAATTATTGAATTGTTGATCCCTGTTTCCTTTGTAACATCAGTAAAATGATTGCCATCATTCCTCAACAACCTGGCACCTAACACAGGGTTAGTTATTTTTAAGTAATCGCTTCTTGGTCTTAACGATGTAAATCCATTTGCAGAATGATTGAGGAGAAACATATCAAGATCACCGTCAAGGTCATAATCAAAAAAAGCGGCGTGGGTGGAAAACCCCATAAACTCAAGCCCATATTGATGGGCTTCATCCTTATATTGAGGAATTCCGTTTTTGTCGATACCTGTACAAATTAAAAGCTGGTTTTTACTCTTCACTGCTGCCCCGTAGCCCACCCGGCAAACATATATATCCAATAGTTCGTCAGCATTTACATCTGCCACTGACACGCCTGTAGTCCAGCCTTTATCATTGGGTATTCCCGCTTCGGTGGTGACGTCTTTAAAATGCATATCTCCTTTGTTCAGGTAAAGCCGGTTTTGCTTTTGATTTGAGCCGAAATACAGATCAACTTTTCCATCATTATTAAAATCACCGCTACCCACACCGCTGCCATTATAGAAGTAAATGTATTGGAGAAGATTAAAATCTTTATTGTAGGTAAGATCGTTGCTGAAGTTGAGGCCTGTTGTTTCGCTTTCCAAAACTTTGAATATAGAGGCTCTGCCTTTAATTTCCCGGGACCTACAGGAGATAAAATTTATGACTGTAAAAAAAAATACCATAAAGGCACCTACCGTACATCTTTTGCAAACGTGTTGTATCGAAGGCTTAGATATTCTGCCCATAATTGTTCTATTTTTTATTAGTTCTTTTCTCCACATGCTATAAAAATCAGGAAGTTTTTAAGCAACTGATGACGTCTTTTCGTATGCTAATTACCTGTCTGTCGGAAATAGGTTGACAAATTGTTCTAGCCTCAAAATGTGCTCACTCATCTTCAATTCTACATTTCATTTCTTTAATTTAAAAACCTTCATTTTATCATTATTAACTGCAATCAATAATAAACGTTCTCCTGAAGCCGTGTTGATGATTTTCATATCCTTTACATCGCCGTCAACAATCAACCCGCTTTGCATCGGCGAGATTGCTCTGAATGTTCCTTTGCCATTACCCTTTAATAAAAGGCCGTAGGACGCATCGTACATTCCAGTCATCACTTCAGCCTGGTATTCATTTCCTGCCAAAATAATGTCTATGTTTTTATCACCATCCACATCAGTACAAATAATGCTGTTAATGGGCGAGAATTGTGCCTCTGTTGGCAGAGCGTGCATTTCAAATTTGCCTTTGCCCTTATTCTCAAGCCAACAGGTGCGGGTTTCTTCGCAGGTGAATTCTAACATGCCTTCCCGTTGCCCTTTTATAATGTCTTC
>JANPIA010000376.1:0-2135 GCA_031424735.1 Segetibacter sp. | reverse complement strand
CTGGGTGGGGAGCAGAGTGGCTTTATGGCGGAGATCGGCTTCGAAATGTACCAGAAGATTTTGAACGAAGCTATCCGCGAATTAAAGCGCAGTAGTTTCAAAGACCTGTTTAAAGAAGAGATACAAATGCAGGATGATTTTGTGACCGATTGCACCATTGACACCGATCTGGAAATCCTAATTCCTGACGAATATGTAGACAGCATTACGGAGCGCCTTTCTTTGTATACTCGCCTCGACAGTTGCGAAACGGACGAGGAGCTGGACGCGTTCAGAATTGAAATGCTCGATCGTTTCGGCCCCATTCCTCAACCGGTGGACGACCTGTTCACCACCGTGCAATGCCGACGATTGGGTGTACAAATGGGCTTTGAAAAAATGACCCTTAAAGACGATACGTTGCGCTGTTATTTCATCAACCGGCCGGACTCTCCTTACTTCGAATCCGATGTGTTCAAGAACATTCTCGCCTACCTGCAAACCGGCACCAACAAAGCCAAACTAAAGCAAACCGGTAAGTTGTTTTTGCTGATTGCAGACAACCTAAAGAGTATGGCCGACATGCACCAGTTTCTTAGCCACATGCATAAGCAAGTGGTAAAAGCAGGTGATGCCGTATTCGACTGATTTTTTTGGGGACGGGCATTTGTTACTGAAGGAACAGTTAGGGCGACGCTCCTTTCATCCCCATCACTTTGGGCATCTTACGTCTGCAATACGCACAGCCTACCTGCTGAGAGTCACCCTAATTTTCTACTGGCCATTTTGTTTCTTCAATCTTTTACGTTCTGTCCGCGAGATGAATTTGTGCGGTGGCAGCAACAATTCGCCTGATTGGAATGCCTGCTGTAAAATGATAAAACAGTCGAGGTATCGGTTATTGTTGAGTTTAAAGGAAAAGTCAGGCAAGGTTTGGCCCAACATTGTTCGTTCTTCAATGCCCTTAAATACGATGAAGTTGTTGGAATATTTGGCTGACATTACTTGTGGCCCGGCGGCAAACTTGTCCAGGTCGTGTACAAACACAAATTTGAAGGCATTATCTGTCGCTGTTCCCCTGCCTAAATACAAAGTATCGCCAGGGGTAATGGTATGCTCCTTATATAAAAAAGTATCCTTTAGGTAGCTTACACCTGCGTGGAATTTGTAGTCCTGAGCTTGTAGATTATTACTTAGAACGCACACAACAAGAGCGAGGAGAGCAATGGTTTTCATGGGTGCAAAGAAAACCTTTTGATTAGTATAGAATGTCGAGCGGAAGAAAGGTTTCATTAAGTCAACAAAACGATTGCTAACTGCTCCCAACGGTTAGCGCTCCCACCCTAATCTTTTTTTATCAGGTTGATGAGGATGAGCTTAGCCACCTGTGGGTCTACTATTACATTATCATGTTCAAAGTCGAGTTTCAAACGCCACTTCTGCATTGTCGCTGCGCCTATTATTACTTCTTCACTCAATCCTGGTACCACCAAAAATTCATCCGATAATCTTACCTCGTCATGGTAAAAATCCAGCGTTGTTCTTTGCGTGATTTCCATAAAGGTGGCTGTACTGGCGGTAGCCAGTCTCAACGGTCTGTGCAGCGTTATCAACTCTTCCAGATCTGCTACACTTTCTTCTGAAATGCACGAGTAAGTAGCTCCACTGTCAAACAGTGCATACAAGTTCTTTTCTCCTTTTGAACCTTCAAAGCGAAGGGGTATGCGAATAATCATGCTTAAAGTTACGCCTACATCCTGGCTTGTGGTCAATAGAATTTCACCTTTACCCCTTCATTAACCGTTCCTGTAAAATGGGTTATAGCGCAACTGTAAACCCATTTGAAATAATGGCCATTTGCTTTATTTTACTTCCAAAACCTACCATTATGGAACAAAACTCTTTCCTGGGATCAGAAAGCCAGCCCGC
This sequence comes from Segetibacter sp., assembly GCA_031424735.1. Taxonomy (GTDB): domain Bacteria; phylum Bacteroidota; class Bacteroidia; order Chitinophagales; family Chitinophagaceae; genus Segetibacter. The sequence goes on along the minus strand of JANPIA010000376.1, from coordinate 227 downwards.
AGTATTGCCAACCAGCGACGAAAAAACATTCGCCCTGCTATCGCACATACTTACCATTGTAGCCCCTGTTCTTGCACCCTTGATTATTTACCTCATTAAGAAAGACCAGTCGGCATTTATTGCCGAGCATGCTAAAGAGTCGCTCAATTTTCAAATCACGATGTTCATCATTTGCTTCCTGCTTATCATCACCATCAAAGGCAATATCAACGTGTGGATCGGTGGTT
>JANPIA010000375.1:0-3406 GCA_031424735.1 Segetibacter sp. | reverse complement strand
ATGTGCCGTGGTTATTATGGACGAAGTGTACTCGCAGCATGGGATTATCGGGGTGGCAGGCTCACCTCACGCTGGGTGTTCGATTCAAAAAACAGGGAGAACCCATATTCGGGGCAAGGCTACCATTCGCTCAGCATAGCAGATGTGGATGAGGATGGAAAGGACGAGATCATTTACGGTTCCATGGTGGTAGACGATAATGGAAAAGGCTTATTCAGCACTGGCTTACGGCATGGCGATGCTTTGCATGTTACAGACCTTGATCCATCGAAACCCGGACTAGAAGTGTTTGGCGTGCACGAGATTGAAGAGCCAACAAAAGGTCCCGGCGCTGCATTGTACAATGCCCGCACAGGCGAGGTTTATTGGAAAGGTAACATGGATGAAGATGCAGGTAGAGGCGTTGCAGAAAACATTGATGCCACCAACCCCGGTGCCGAAATGTGGTGGAGCGGATCAAGAGGTTTGTACAATATCAAAGGCGAACGCATCGGCGACAATCCACCTTCCACCAACTTTGTTATCTGGTGGGATGGCGACCTGAGCCGAGAGCTGTTAGATGGCAATCACATAGACAAATACAATACGGGCAGGATATTTACCGCCGATAGTTGTTCATCAAACAATGGCAGCAAATCAAACCCCGCATTAAGCGCCGACCTGTTTGGCGACTGGCGCGAAGAGGTGATGTTTCGAACACTGAACGGCAAGGAGCTTCGCATATTTACCACCACCATTCCAACCAATCATAGAATGGTAACGCTGATGCACGACCCGCAATATCGTGTAGCCATTGCCTGGCAAAACGTGGGCTATAACCAGCCACCCCATCCCAGCTTTTACATAGGCGACGATATGAAGCAGCCGCCAAAACCATCTATTGTTTTCCCTAATACAAAACGATCTAATTAAAACCGGTTACGCATATCAAAATAAAAATGGCAACCACAATCGTTCACGTTCACAGCAGTATCCTCCGTGCACCGCCGTGTCGTCGTGTCTCTGTGGTTCAATTTCCGTTGCTTTTACAATGCTCCCTCATAAGGCTATGGTGTTCCGGTGCTACCACGAAAAATAATGAACTAAAAATGGCATCTATTCCGGTAAATTATAATCACTTTGCTTTTAAATAAATCAACTATGAGCTATACCGCTTCACCCCAACGTTACGATAACATGCAATACCGCCGGTGCGGAAAAAGTGGTATAAAACTGCCGGCTTTGTCGCTGGGTCTCTGGCATAATTTCGGCGATGTAAACAATTTTGAAAACAGCCGGGACATCATTCATACTGCTTTCGATAACGGTATCACCCATTTTGACCTTGCTAATAATTATGGTCCCCCGCCGGGCTCTGCCGAAGAAAACTTTGGTAAAATTTTAGCGGAGGATTTTAAAAGTTACCGTGATGAAATGATCATCTCATCCAAAGCAGGGTATTATATGTGGCCCGGTCCGTACGGCGAATGGGGCTCAAAAAAATACCTCGTTTCAAGTCTCGATCAAAGTCTTAAAAGAATGGGGCTTGATTATGTCGACATCTTTTACCACCATCGCCCCGATCCCGATACACCGCTGGAAGAAACCATGGCCACACTTGCCCTAATGGTGCGGCAAGGCAAAGCATTGTATGCAGGCATTTCAAATTATAAAGCCGAGGAAGCCGAAAGAGCGATTAAAATGCTGAAACAAATGGGAACGCCCTGTCTTATTCACCAGCCAAAATATTCCATGTTTGATAGATGGGTGGAGGATGGTTTGCTGGATGTGCTTGAACAGGAAGGGGTAGGATGCATTCCCTTTTCGCCACTGGCGCAAGGCATGTTAACCGATAAGTATTTGCAGGGTATTCCGGCAGATTCGCGGGTGGCTACCAGCGGTGTTTTTCTGAATGAGAAAAGCATTACACCCGACAAATTGGAAAAGATAAAAAAGCTGAACGACCTGGCACAGCAACGAGGTCAAAAACTGGTACACATGGCTTTGTCGTGGATACTAAAAGACAAAAGGATTACCACCGTATTGATTGGTGCAAGCAAACCAGCACAGGTTTTGGACTCCATTCGCTGCCTGGATAATATTGTTTTTAGCGACGATGAGTTGAAAGCGATCGATGGGATTTTGAAAGAAGATTGATTTGTTAACAGGTGAAAATTGTAAACATTCAAATGATAAAAAAATTATGTACCGGTGTTATTATGGCTGCCGTTTTTTTTACCGCAGCCGCCCAGCGAATAACAAGCTCATTCGATAAAGACTGGCGATTTTCAAAGCTGGATGAAAAAGGTGCAGAGCAACCATCGTTCAACGACGCAGCATGGCAAAAGTTGGATGTGCCTCACGACTGGAGTATTGAAGGACCCTACGACCGCAACAACAAAACCGGTCGTGGCGGTGGCTACCTGCCCAATGGTATCGGCTGGTATCGAAAACATTTTACAGTGCCTGCAGATTATGCAAAACGTAAAGTTGCGGTGGAGTTTGATGGTGTAATGGCAAACAGCGATGTATGGATAAATGGACATCATTTGGGCAGCCGCCCTTTTGGTTATGTGAGTTTGTATTACGATCTCACCCCTTATTTAAACTTTAATGGCACCAATACCATCGCCGTAAAAACCGACAATTCCGTGCAACCGGCATCCCGCTGGTACAGTGGTGCAGGCATCTACAGGCATACCCGTTTAATAGCTACCAATGTGGTTTCCATTGCTCCGTGGAGTGTATTTGTAACTACGCCGCAAGTAACTAAAAGCAATGCTATCATAGCCATTCAAACGGTTGTTGTAAACGATTCAAAAGCGCAGCAAAAAGTGGTTGTGCAAACTACGTTGATGGATGTAGAAGGCAGGGAAGTGGCAACTACCAAATCAAATCAAACTGTGGATGGCGGTAAGCAGGCAACAGTGCAACAACAGCTCACCGTGGCAAATCCATCGGTATGGGATGTTGATCATCCAAACCTGTACAAGGCGGTTGTAAAAGTAATGTTGGCAACTAAAGTATTGGATGAGGTGGTCACCAATTTTGGTATTCGGGAGTTTCGTTTTGATGCCGCCACCGGTTTCTACCTCAACGGAAAAAACAGGAAATTAAAAGGCGTATGCCTTCACCACGATGGCGGTGCAATGGGTGCTGCAGTGCCTTTGCGTATTTGGGAGAAGCGCCTCCTGGTGATGAAAGAAGTAGGAGTAAACGCCATACGCACAGCCCACAATCCAATGGCACCTGAGTTTTTGGACCTGTGTGACCGAATGGGTTTTTTTGTGATGAATGAAACCTTTGATACATGGACCGCTAGAAAAAGCAATGCTGAGTTTGGTTACAATTTATACTTTAACGATTGGTGGCAAAAAGATACAAGAGATGTAGTGATGCGCGACCGTAACCACCCAAGCGTGATCAT
>JANPIA010000374.1:0-17670 GCA_031424735.1 Segetibacter sp. | reverse complement strand
CCGGTAGGCAATCCCCATACGCCGCAAGCTTTCTTCAAACGATCGGCTTTGCGCATTGGTGCGGTACAAAATGGCAAACTCGCGATTATGAAAATGATTGCGGAGCTTTTGTTCCTGTATGGTATCTGCCACATATTTCCCTTCATCATTATCGGTCATGGTGCGTACCAGTCGTATCTTTTCGCCGGTAGCATTATCCGTCCAAAGGTTTTTGGGTATTTGGCCTTTATTGTTTTTTATAACCTCGTTGGCCACATTCAATATGCTCTGGGTACTGCGGTAATTTTGTTCCAGCTTTACCACCTTCACATCTTCATAATCTTTTTGAAACTGCAATATGTTTTCGATGGTAGCGCCGCGAAAGCTGTATATACTTTGGGCATCATCACCCACAACGGCAATGTTTTCGTGCACCGCAGCAAGTAGCTTGATGATCTGGTACTGGGCGCCATTGGTATCCTGGTACTCGTCGATCATAATGTATTTAAACTTATGCTGGTACTTATACAGCACCTCCGGAAAATCGCGCAGTAACTCATACATTTTAAACAGCAGGTCATCAAAGTCCATAGCGCCATTTTTAAAACAGCGTGCTGCATAACTTTTATAGATCTGGCCTATCAAGGGTCGGTTGCTACGCATATCTTCCTGCGTAATGTAATAGTCGTGCTCGTATTCGTTTGGTCCCACCAGGGCATTTTTTGCCGATGAAATGCGGTTATGTACAACACTGGGCTTGTAGTGTTTATCGTCAAGGTTCATTTCGTTCACCACCGTTTTGATAACGCTGCGGCTATCATCGGTATCGTAAATGGTAAAATTGTTTGGGTAACCTATCCGGTGACCTTCTGCGCGGAGGATGCGTGCGAATACACTATGAAAAGTACCAATGTATAAGTTGCGTGCTTCGGAGTTACCAAGAATTTTTTCGACACGCTCCTTCATTTCAGCGGCGGCCTTATTGGTAAAAGTGAGCGCCAGTATGTTAAATGCATCTACCTTATGTGCACTCATGAGGTGAGCAATGCGGGTTGTTAGCACCTTGGTTTTACCGCTTCCTGCACCTGCAACAATAATAATAGGTCCATCTTTATGCAGCACAGCTTCGCGCTGCATTTCGTTCAGTTCACTTAAATAATCCGGCATGTGGCGAAGGTACGACGGGGATGAGTTGATTGGTAGACTGGTTGAAAAGTTGGGAAGAAAGTTGGAAATTTTTTGCAACCCTCGGCGGAATCCTATCGGGGCCGCGTTGCGTTAGGTTCTGTACATTTTATTAATCGGAAGCAGCTAAATTTGCCTTTCAAAAAAAATAACATTCATGGAATCACTCAAAGGCAAAAATGCATTGATAACTGGCGCCGGTAAAGGAATTGGTCGTGCTATTGCAATTGCCCTGGCACAGGAAGGCGTGAATACCGCTTTACTTGCCAGGTCTGAAAGTGACCTGCAGCAGGTGGCAAATGAAGTAGAAGCACTGGGTGTAAAAGCGTTTGTTGTAACTGCCGATGTTTCTGATATAGATGCAGTAAATACCGCGGTACAGCAGATACAATCCAACCTGGGCTTCATCGACATACTTATTAATAATGCCGGCATTGGCACATTCGCCAAATTTCTTGAGCAGGAACCTGCGGAATGGGAACGAATTGTAAAAGTGAATTTATTTGGGGCATACTATGTTACAAAGAGCATTCTGCCCAAAATGATCGAAAAGAAGACGGGTGATATTGTAAACATTTCTTCAACCGCAGGGCAAAGAGGTGCCGCTACTACGAGTGCATACAGCGCTTCCAAATTCGGATTAATAGGTATGTCTGAGTCGCTCATGCAGGAGGTGCGAAAGCATAATATCCGCGTTACCTGTTTAACACCCAGTACAATTGCTACCGAATTAGCCATCAATGCAAAACTCACAGACGGAAACCCTGATAACGTGATGCAGCCGGAAGACTTTGCAGAATTGATTGTTGCGCAATTAAAGTTAAACCGCAGGGTTTTTGTGAAAGAAGCAGGTTTGTGGTCAACCAACCCTTAAAATGGGGAATATGTTTTATCATTTGGTATTTCAATACTTTTGGCCCAATAAATAATTACCTATGGCAGGCACTAAAATCACAGTAAACAATAACGGTTCCCTCAGGGTGGAAGGGGATTTTGAAATAGTGGATAAAGAAGGCAACCCATATAACCTTGGCGGGCGGGAACTGGTTTCTATATGCCGCTGCGGGTTATCTAACAACAAACCGTTTTGCGATGGATCGCACAAAGGACACTTTGAGCACGATGCAATAGCTTTTTCCCTGCCGCCGAAGAAGTCCGCATAGAATTAACTACTTCGTTTAGCATATTCTCTCTGCGCCTCCTCGCCTCAGCGGTTAAATCTATGCATTGTTGGTCACCCAAAAATACAACTTACAACCCCACCCATTTGCTTTACTTGCAGTATGCTTTTCGATGCCTCAAATTCCATTTTTCAAAAAGCTGTGGCGTTTGTAAACCAAACCAACCGGCATCTATTTCTTACCGGTAAAGCTGGTACCGGAAAAACCACTTTTTTAAAATACATTAAGCAGCACTCATCAAAAAAAATGGCCGTGGTTGCCCCAACCGGGGTAGCTGCCATCAACGCTGGCGGCGTAACCATCCACTCGTTTTTCCAGTTGCCGCTTGGTTCGTTCATACCATCGCAAAGCAACAACTGGCAAACCTTTGATGGCAGCATCAATAACATACACAGCCTGCTGAAAAATATGCGGATGACCAGTGCCCGAAGGGATTTGCTGCGCGAATTGGACCTGCTGGTTATTGATGAAGTTTCCATGGTTCGTGCAGATGTACTGGATATGATTGATGTGGTGTTGCGCCATTTTCGGCGGCAGCCATATATACCCTTTGGGGGCGTTCAAATGCTTTACATCGGCGACCTTTTTCAACTGCCACCGGTTGTAAAAAATTTTGAATGGGAGGTACTGAAGGAGTATTATAAAAGCCCGTTCTTTTTTGATGCGCAGGTTTTACAACAAGCCGCACCAGTATTTATCGAACTAAAAAAAATTTACCGGCAAACCGACGACCGGTTTATTCACCTGCTCAACAACATTAGAAACAACTGTTGCACGCCGGATGACCTGGAGCAACTACACCGTCATTATAAACCCGGCTACCAACCGGGGAAAGATGAAAACTTCATCACACTCACCTCGCACAATGCAAAGGCAGATAGTATTAATGAAACAGAGCTGGCAAAGCTGCCATCAAAAACGCATGTTTATGAAGCCACCATTAGCGGCGACTTTGTTGAAAACGCCTATCCCGTTGAAAAAAATATCTCGCTAAAAGAAGGTGCGCAAATTATGTTTATTAAAAATGATAAGGGCGAGGTAAGAAGATATTATAATGGCAAGATCGGTACGATAAAAAAAATTACAAGCGACAAAATCCTGGTGACTTTTCCGCACGAAAATGTGGAGCATGAGCTGGAAAAAGAAATGTGGCGAAGCATTCGCTACAATTACAACAAAGAAAAAGACAATATTGAAGAGGATGAATTGGGTACGTTTAAACAATACCCGGTAAGGCTTGCATGGGGTATAACCATCCACAAAAGCCAGGGCTTAACTTTTGAAAAAGCGGTTGTGGATGCCGGTGCTTCGTTTGCGCCGGGGCAGGTTTATGTAGCGCTCAGCCGCCTTACGTCGCTTGATGGACTGATTTTATATAGTCGCATTCAACCACATTGTATTAGTACAGATTGGCGGGTGCTGGAATTTGTAAAAAACGAAATGCACGAAGATGTGTTGCAGCAAGTATTGGAGAAGGAGCAGAAGATATATGTTAGAACCATGCTGGCGCAAAGTTTTGCCTGGAACAGGATTGTTGAATGGATGAACGTGCATTACGATGGATACGAACACCGCCAAATTCCTGATAAAAACATGTGTATTGCCTGGGCGAAACGCATGTTGGAGGAAGTAATAAAACAACAATCGGTGGCAGTTACGTTTAACAAAAGGCTGGAATTTTTATTTGCCGATTGCGAGGAGGATGGATATAAAAAGTTATTTGAAAGGACCAGCGCAGCTTCTTCCTACTTTATAAAAGAACTGGACGAGCAGGTTTTACAGCCGTTAGGTGCACACATAGAGGAGATGAAAGGAAAGCCTAGGGTGAAAAAATACATGAAGGAATTGGAGGCTCTGCGCTTAGTGGCTGAGCGCAAAAAACAAGAGGTAACAGAAGCATTGCAAATTGCAAGGGCTTTACAACAATCGGCAGATGTTGATGAACTTATGCAAATAGTGGAGGCACAACAAAAACCAAAACCCTTAAACCTTACTGAGAGTGCTACCAAACTGAAAAAGCGTGAGAAAATGGCGAAAGGCGACACCCAAAAGATAAGCCTTCAAATGTTTAGGGAAGGAAAAGCGATTGCGGAAATTGCGGGCATACGGGGCCTTGCGCAGGTTACTATTGAGGGGCATCTTGCTGCCTTTATTCTTTCGGGTGAGGTTGAAATACATCAATTGGTTACGGAAGAAAGGTTGGTGGCAATTACAAAGTTGATCAAAGAAAATCCAGATAGTCTTTCCTCCGAAATCAGGGAAAAATCGGGCAACGAGTTTTCGTATGGCGAAATCAGGGCAGCGATGAAGTGGAAGGAGCGGATGGAATTGTAAAAACAACGATCAAAACGATGGGTTCGGACCACAATGATAGAAACAGGTAATTTGCATCTCAAATTGATTTAATGACACCAGATATTTTTGACGCTTGCCGTCAAGGCGATACAGACCAGCTAATTGCAATTTGTGAAAGCAGTCCCGACCTTGTAAACCTAACGGATATGAAAGGCTTTACACCCCTGATTATAGCTGCTTATAATAACCAGGAGCATGCAGTTGATATATTAATAAAATTGGGTGCCGATATAGATGCACAGGATGTTGCCGGCAACACCGCATTGATGGGCACCTGCTTTAAAGGTTACAGAGCTATCGCACAAAAATTAGTTGAAGCAGGCGCAAATGTGAACAAAAGAAATTTTCAGGGTGCTCCCGCGCTAACCTTCGCAGCAACCTTCGGGCAAATTGAAATTGCCAAAATGCTGTTACACAAGGGAGCACATACCAACTTTCCCGATAGTCGCGGAAAAACCTCCCTCGATCACGCCATACTGCAGGAAAATATTGAAATGGTGGAGCTTTTGGAGGGCCATCAAACGGCGGGCTAACTATTTTTTAATAAGTGTATAGCGCTTAAAGCGATACTTTTATCTACCCAAAACCACCGCTATTTCCAAACAAAACTATGGATCGTCGGTTTTAGTACACTTATTGATTTTCTCCAGGTTGGTGGAAAATAAAATTGGGTTCATTTCTTCCCTCCGGAAAAATCAATTTGTTAAGCTGTTTTTTGCCACAACAAAACCCTACCCGATTCGTTAGCAACTGTTCAGGAAGTAACCGTACCAATCCATATTCATCAAAATACTATGAACATTTCTCGTCTTCATTTGAAAACTTATTTTTTCGTTTTTGTACTCTTTTCTTTTTTCTCATTAAGTGAAGTTGTCCATGCACAAAGCCATCCTGCCACCGACGACGAGTTTGTTGGACCATTTGCGAGCTGGATAAATGTAAAAACTCAATTTGCCGCTACCGGCAACGGAACAACCGATGAAACCGCGGCACTGCAAGCGGCCTTTGATGCAATTGGCAACAACAGCAGTACTGCAAGTGTTGTGTACCTGCCTGCCGGAACCTACAAGATTACCGCTGCACTTACTATGAATACCAAAATGAACGTAAGTGTAATAGGTGAGGACCCTTCTACCACAAAAATCATTTGGGCAGGAGCAGCAAATGGCACCATGTTACAGGTAAATGGCACGGGTTATTCCCGTTTCAACAGAATTACTTTTGATGGAAAGAATATTGCCGGTACTGCTGTCGACCAATCGTGGAGTGGTGTACCGTACGGGTTTTTTGATGCCGGTAATGAATATGCCGACGATGTATTTATGGATGTGAAATACGGGATGAAAGGTGGCGTACTGGGTTATGGCTTCGCCGAAACTTCGGTTATGCGGTGTAAGTTTTTACGGAACTCTATCGCCGGCATTTTTGTAGGAAATTTTAATGCGCTTGATCTTTGGGTATGGCATTCTGTATTTGAAGATTGCTATGTGGGGGTGGGCAACTCGGTTACCTACCAGGCAAGTTCGGCCAGCAATATAAATGGCGCGGGAAATTTCAAAGTGTATAAAAGCATTTTCCGCAATTCAGTGCGATGTGACATTTCCATTTCAAACACAGGGGAGTTTTCGTTCCGCGAAAATACTTCCACCAACTCGCGTTCTTTTATCAGGGCCACTTTTAGCAACAATCCATCGCTCATGGTTGTTCAGGGAAATACCATTATTGATCCGGTAATTGATACCGCCATCTTTATTCGCAACCAGGGACCCGCTTTTATCGTGGATAATGTGATCCGATCACGGTCGGGTGCATTTTCGTACCCTGTATATGCCACCGGCGCCATCGACGAAACAGATTTGATTGCCATTGGAAATACATACACCGTTAGCGCCGGCGCACGGAGTGTTGGTGGGCGCACCATTATTAGCGATAATCCAACAGTTAGCCGCTCCAGTTTGTCTGCCCTGGCTGAGCCAACATTACCCGGAACCCAACCCAATTTAAACAGGCAGGTGTTTGAAGTGCCGGTAAATGCAGATGCTACCGCTATTCAAAACATTATAAACCGGGCGGCGGTGCAAAACGGTAACCGCCCCATAGTTCATTTTCCACATGGCACCTATACCATTACATCAACCTTAATAATACCGCAAGGCACCGATATGCAACTGGTAGGCGATGGCGATGGCGATGTGCACGCAACCATGTTATTATGGGGCGGCGCTGCTGGTGGAACAGTGTTGCGCATCGATGGTCCTTCAAAAGCAACCATACGCGACCTAACTTTTCATGGCAACGCTGTTGCTGCTAATATCATCGCAAGCAATATAGACCAGGCGGGTTCAAGGGTTTTTATGCACCAGTTTGAATCGAACACCAATGGCACCGGATTATTGGTAAACACTTTAGACAGCGCTTTGGTGCTTGCTTATAACTCGCGTGCTACCGGCAGTTCTGTAAACGGGATAAATGTAATAGGTGGTCCGCTGGCAAACGCCGGCAACCCGCAAACAAGCCGCACCATTGTGTATGGGGGTTTGGAGTGGGGAAACAATGTATCCAATAAAGTAACCAAAGGAGGTAACCTTTTGCTTCGCGATGTTTGGTACGAAAGTGTTGAAACGGGGCAGGTGGTCAACTTATCGGACAAGGCAACCTTTGCCATGGAAGGCAGCCACGCTACTTCCCCGGCAGTAATGCCTACACCGCAAATTAGTATTGCTAACTTTTCAGGAAAGGCAACCTTTGTTTCTACAAACATTAGTAACCGGGTAGCTGTTACAGGCAACGGTACCTCAACAAAGGTGTTGGGGTTGGGTAATTTGTCCGATAGTCTTAAGTATATAGCCGATACCACATCGCCCGCCGCTACGGTAAAAAGTTATTTGGCTCGGTCAAAAGATCCGAATGGAGGAACCTCCGGCACCGGCAGTAATACCGCCGCCAATATCGGTATCATTGATATCGATTACATAAAAGACATGTTAGCCCATGTACGAAATGTAAACTCACAAATACTTACCCCGTTAGCTGCCGGCGCCAGCGATGTACGTTTATACCGCGTTTGGAGTATGAATGGTTTAAAGGGACTGGAACTGAAGGGTGATCTTGTTTTTACGGCCGGCTCGTTGGCCAGTGCTATTGGGTGCATAAATAATACGCTTGCACTCAATACCTTTTTAACCGCATATCACCCGGACAATACTAACACCCTAACCTGGTCGGTAATCAGTTCGCCTTCTCACGGCAGTCTCACAGGATTTCCGGCTATGCTTTTATCCACCTCAACAAGGGTAAATCCTTCTAATGTTGGTTATGTACCGGCAAACGGTTATGCAGGCACCGACCAATTTATCATACAGGTTTCAGACGGAACAGCCACTGCACAAATAACCCTGAACATCACCGTACAAAACAACTCGTGGCTTGGTGTTACCAGTGCCGACTGGAATACTGCTTCTAACTGGTGTGGTGGTGTGCCCACTTCTTCAAGCAATATCACTATCCCATCAAATGCTCCTAACTATCCCGAGGTAACAACAGGAAGTGTGAGCGTAAACAATATCTCGTTTCAGCAAAATGCCATTTTAAAATTATCCTGCGGAACTTTACAAATAAACGGGGCGGTTACAGGAAACGGAACTATATCGGGTAGCGCAAATTCTTCATTAGTAATTGCCGGCAATGCAGGTACGCTAAACTTCACCTCCGGTGCACGAACATTGAAAAACTTAACGCTCAACGCAAATGCTTCAGCAACATTGGGCACAACGTTATCCATTGCAGCATCACTGGCTCCGGGTTCACTAAATCTTTTAGCTGGTGCTAACATCAGTACCAACAATAACCTTGTATTTAAATCGGACATAAATGGTACAGCACGTATTGCACCTATACCGGTTAACGGTGCGGGTACTGCCCTTGCAAACATAACAGGTAATGTTACAGTTGAACGATTTATACCGCTGGGCAAACGGGCTTTCCGTCATTTGGCGCCTGGCGTTAATTCGGCTTCTGATATTAGAAGCAACTGGCAAAACGCGGGTATCTATGCTACCGGTAGTGGCATACATATAACCGGCAGCACTACCGGCAGCAACGGCTTTGATGCTACAACTTCGGGTGCAGCGTCTGTGTTTACCTACTCGCCGGGCTCCGCCAATTTTAATGCTATTGCAGGCACCAACAGCACCAACAAACTAAATGCTTTACAGGCGTATCGTGTATTTATTATGGGCGATAGAAATGCCGATCTTACCGTGGCGAATAACACCGGTACCGGCACCGTAAATATTGCGATGAATAGCGCAACCACCCTGAAAGCTTTGGGTTCACCGGTAACAGGCAGGGTGGTTTATAATAGCGCCGGCGTTACCGTCAGTGGCACAACCGATGCCGCCATTAAATTGGGTGCAAACGCTGCTGATTTTAGTTTTGTTGCCAACCCGTATTGGAGTTCGGTAGACTTTGATAAAGTTGCGTTGAATACCACCGATTTATCACCCACTTATTGGATATGGGATGCTTCGGTTGGTTTACGTGGGGCCTACGTTAGCTATACAACAACAGGTATTTCGAGCGGAGGTTTTATAACAAAGGATATACAACCTGGTCAATCCATATTCATCCAAAATAAAACATTGGGCTTCACCAATAACCCCTCTATCACTTTTAATGAAGATGACAAGTCAACCGGCTTAACCAACACCTTCCGTTTACCAAATCAAACACCTTCCAAACTTGCCGTAAGGTTGTATGAAAGTAAAGCGCTGCAGAGTGGTGGTAATATGCAGGATGGAGCAATGGCTGTTTTCAGGGATGATTTTAAAAAAATAGTTGGTGCAGAAGATGCAGCTAAGTTTACCAACCCCGATGAAAATATTGCCCTGCTAAACAACAATACTTTTTTGGGTGTTGAAGGACGACCAACTGTTACCGCGGCCGATACCATACCCATAAGGATATGGCGTTTATATTCAACCAACAACTACCTGCTTAAATTTGAAGGCTCCGATTTTGATGCAGGTGTTCAACCTTTCCTGGATGATATTTATAATGGCAACCAGTTACTATTAAGCACCACCGGAAGCACCGTATATGGCTTTAGCTTTAACCCGAACGACAGTGCCACTTTTTATAACCGTTTCCGGATAGTGTTGAGGGCTGGCGTGGCATTGCCTGTCTCACTAAACAATGTAAACGCTTTCAAAAAAAATAATGGTGTTCAAATTGAATGGACCAATGCGACAGAAGGCGACATGAAGCTGTATGAAGTGGAACGTGCAGGCGATACCCAGTCATTTGCTTTCAATAGTTCCACTGCTGCAAAACAAAATAATAATTTACCCGTTAGTTACACCGCCTTCGACCCCACACCGCTTGTTGGCAACAATTACTACCGTATAAAAGCACTTAGCATCAGTGGCGATGTAAAATATTCACCGGTGGTAAAGGTTATTATTGGCAAAAGTGGTGAGATCATCTCGGTTTATCCCAACCCTGTTAAAGGGAGCAGTTTCGATGTGTATGTTAACAACCTTGCTAAAGGCGATTATACCATTTACCTGTACAATAATGCTGGTCAGAAATTGTATGAACAATCGTATTGGCTGCAAACAAACCCGGCACGTATAAGCGTACAGCCAACTAAAAAGCCAGCTTCCGGTCTCTACGTACTGGTACTAAAATCGAAAGAGGGGATCACCTATAAACATAACGTGATTTTTGGAAAATAAGATTCTGCAATAAGTAACCGGATGATGAAGAAAATTCATTTAGCACCCCTGTTGAAGGTACTGTTTATGCTGTTCTTCCAGGTGGTTTGCCTAACATGCCTGGCACAGGAAGGTCAATTACCCGACGATGGCGACCCGGTGAATGCACCATTGGATGGCGGCGTTAGTTTGCTGATTGCAGCAGGTTTGGCCTATGGAGCCAAACGGGCTTATCAAAAAAAATAAAATGATTCTCCACCAGGTTTATACTGTAATGTAACAGGTGATGTTTTTAGCAGGCAGTATAATTACTGAAGTAAAAATTTTTACATGGTTATGTTTGCACCATGATAAACCCTGCGGAATTAAGATTAGGTAATTACATACTTCACAAAAGCGGCGTACGCATATTACCGGTAGCATGTAGTTTTCTTCACTTCGATCTGCTCGCAAAGGGATTGGTGAAAGAGTTTTTTCCTGTTGCACTGAAGGCAGATGTATTGAGGAAATGTGGATTTATTGAGAATGAAAAATATTACCTGTTACCCGATGCAAAAGAATATATACTCACCTTGCCGGTAAAGGGTGTAAATAAAAATGAAATACGTGCTTACCAACCAGCCAGCAACGAACTGTATGCACGTGCTACCGTAAATGAACTCATAATCAGCAACAACATACATAGCCTGCATCAACTGCAAAACCTATACTTCTCGCTCACAGCCTGCGAGCTCGACCCAATAATTTAACACGGTAAAATTTTTTGTAGCCCATTGGCGTGCTTCCATATTGCGGTTGCAATCGTTCCCATACTTATGTATTTTACCAGTCCTCAAAACATTTGTATGGCACTCATCAGCGAAACGCTCAATAAGATCAGAACCGCTAATAACAAGATTGAAATAGCCAATCTTCTTAATAAAACTTCCGGTGTTCCGGGTATGGCAACCATCACCCAAATTCTTGCCGAGATATATAAAAAGCCAATGGTGCCCATAACACCTGTTCAAAGGAATGCATTAAACCTTGTTGAGCAGTTTGCCAGCCGTTATGGAGTCATCCGGTTTATCAACCTGCAACGAACCCGTGTGGCTATTCAATTAATAGCACGGGTGTTAAATTCGGCGCTTATCAACCAGGGCTCCTTCGGCATGTGCGGACCGGCGGCAGTAGCTGTTGATGCCGCAGCCAACCTGCCTGTTCAATATGTAACTTTCGCAATTGATCTTGCCGAAAATGGTACAGGCACATTAGGTCACCGCATCATTACACCGGTAGCAAGCATCCTACATTATAAGCTGGACGAAACCAAGGGTATGCCGCAGGCCGACTGGATTGTACTGGCAAGCCTGCGCGACGATCCAACAAATTTGCAGGAGAGCTTTGCAACAGAAACCTATGGCGGCACCGCCGGTAGTGAGCTATTTGCCTGGATGGTGAAATCGGGTTTTCAAAAAGTATTGCACATGTCGCACATAACCTTTGCAAACATGGTGGAAGCTCACCCATTGGGTTTACTTCCGCCGGGTATAACGGTAGGCGATAAAATGAAAACACTGACCACGGCGGCCGAATTAACAAGCTCAGGCTGGCGGCTTTTTATGCAGGCATTTATGCAATTAGCCAAGAGTATAGAAAGTTATAAGCAAATTGAAGATATGGAAACCATGCTGCCGCCGGGTTCTTTAAATGAAACCCGTACTAAACAAAGCAATGCATTGAATGTAGAAAACCCGGGTTACTTTGGAACTGTTTTTGGCGCGGTTAAATCTGTTATGGGCTTTAGTGGTGGCGATGTAAAACACTGGACGTTTGTAGAAACGCTCACCATTAATAAGCTGGCTAATACTATAACTATTAGCTGCTGCAATCATGGCATGCATTATCCGGCGGTTACGCTACCGTTGGATGGATTTGCCAATAAGTTTTTGGGATTTGTTGCCGTTACCGATTATGCCTGATGGAATGGCGCGTTCAAAAATCCGGTTATTGAAACAGCACTTGTTTGTGTTCACTAAAATAGATCTTTCGTTTTGTACGCGGCAAAACTTTCATGGTCACTTCGCTTCCATCAGCGGCATATTCCTGCTTGTACACTACAAAGTTTTTATGAACGCCTTTTGTTTCCAATTCTTCAAAAAATAAATGCGCATAAGTTTTTACTTCCTTTATAAGGCGTGCAATTTTTGCTGCAGGTATTTTTCCGGTAATGCTCAGCGGGTGAATGCCCGCAAGGTATAATGCTTCATTACGAATTTTATTACCCACGCCGGTAAACACCGCCTGGTCCATTAATACGTCATCAATCGTTTTTTCTGCGTGCTTTTTCAAAAGTGTTTTGATATAAGCCGGATCAAAATCTTTATGCAAAATATCGGTCCGCCAGTCGTATACTTCCTCTGGTATACCTTTTAATTTTTCGGCTTTTACTACGTAGCCATTAATCTCGCCTTTTGCAAATTCAAGAAAAAAAGAGCGGTTCGTTTTTTTTCGTTCGTTGATATGGATTTCGCCAAACAGCATAAGGTGAACGCGTACCGTTCCATTTTTGAAAACAAATAACAAATGCTTTCCCCACGTGCATATGTCCAGTAATTTTTTACCATCAATCCAATCGGTTGGCATAGGCCCATAACCACCAGCCTTCTTTACAATCTTGCCTTTAAACGGAAGCAGTTTGTTTCGTAAATGCAATATGGAAGGACCTTCGGGCATATGCTTAATTTTTTATACTATTAAATATAGCTGGAAGATTGTTTACATATCATTTTGCCGGATTATTTTAGCAATTGTCACAGTACGCACAAAAGCATCAAAGCAAACAGCTTTGTACCGGGGATTATTTTGATTTCCGCTTTTTTTGTTTTGAAAATAGTCGGTTATTTTTCCCTGAACGGATCAGCAGAAAGGATGGTTGGATGCAACGAAGGATAGGTTCATCAAAACACTTCTTTTCCGGGTATCAAACTATTGTAAGGAGCAAACCGCAATGCATTGAGACACTAATAACAGCTATTAAAAAACAGGGCGAGCTTAAATTTCCCCTTTTAAAATGCAGGTTAGCATATTATCTTAAACCGATATTATGAACAAAACATTTGCACAAAACAATGCAGTGAACGACGACTCGTCAAACTCCATAACTCCTGCGGGTTCCAAAAGATTTTTGCGTTTGGTTGGTTTGATAAATAAGCAATACAGAAAACTTTCTGTAGATACCAAACCGGTAAACTTTGCCATTTGCAACCACGATGGAGCTGTTTGTTCGTTTGGCTGTGGCCAACCAATTTTTACAATTGTTTTAAACAATGCACAGGCTCTTTCGGCCCTTAGCACACTCAACCAGCGAATAATTATAGATGCCTACCTCAACAGCCACATCAATATTAACGGCGATATCATAGGCGCTCTTGCGCTCAGAAAACTGTTTGGCGACAACAGGGGTCTGCGATTTCTCTGGCGCTTTGTAAGTCCATTTTTGTTCGGGCAGGTAAAGAGCGATAAAAAATGGATCGCCAACCATTACGATGTGGAAGAGGATTTCTTTCTGCTCTTCCTGGATAAACAACACCGGGCTTATTCGCAAGCCGTGTTTTTAAACAACAATGAAATGCTTGAACAGGCACAAACCCGTAAGCTGAATTTTGCATTGGAAGCGGTAAAAGCCAAACCAGGCGATCACCTGCTGGATATTGGCAGTGGCTGGGGATCGTTTGTGGAGCATGCCGGTCAAAAGGGAATAAGGGTAACGTCGCTAACCATTTCTAACCGTTCGCAGCAGTATGTTCAAAAACTAATAGATAAGCAAAATTTGCCCTGCCGCGTTTTAAACGAACACTTCCTGGAACACAACCCCGGCTATAAATACGATGCCATTATTAACTGTGGTGTTACCGAACATTTACCGGATTATGCGGCATCGTTAAGGCATTACGAAAAGCTTTTAAAACCCGGCGGCCATCTTTACCTGGATGCAAGCGCAGATAAAGTAAAGAACGGGCACGGTTCATTTATGGGTCGCTATGTTTTTGAAGGCAATGCATCGCTGCTATGCCTGCACGAGTACCTGGCTGAAGTTGCTAAAAGTCCGTTTAAACTTTTGGGTGTTTGGGACGATCGCCATAACTATCATCTCACCACAAAAGCATGGGCAGAACGATTAGATAGTAACCGTGAAGAAATAGAGCGTAGGTGGGGCACCAGGTTGTACCGTATTTTTCAGTTATACCTGTGGGGTAGCGCAGAAGGGTTTCAATCGGGGATGATAGATGCTTACCGCGTTGTGTTAAGGCTGCAGGAAACATTATAATTTTCTTTGCCTTGATTCCGCAATGCTTTAAAACGAAAACCAATTATTAAGAAATGATGGGGTTGCTGCAAGACTTCAAAAAATGTATTTTGTAATGAGCGTTATGCAAAACAATAAATATTATATCTGCTATGCAAAGGTTGACAAGCCCTATGCAACTGCACTCGCTTTTAGAATGCGGAGTGAAGGCTTCACTATTTTCTTTGATGTGTTTGATATTTTACCGGGGCAGGATTTTAATGAAATACAACTGGCTGCAACCGACACGCTCATTGTGCTTTTATCAACCGCCAGCATTATAGATGAAAGTGTACTTAACACAATTGATTATGCACTGGCGCATAAAAATAAGATAGTACCGGTGTTGGTAGAAGACTGCGAAATACCTGCGCCTATCAAACGGTTTCAGTCGATAAACCTGAAACATTACAGCGATGGATTGAACCAAATGATGGAAACTTTTAGATGGCTGCATGGCAGTAATCCAAAATCGTATTCCGAACCCATGGCGCCACAATCGTTTCCGCGCATAGCGCCATCGCCCCGTGTAAAAACAAGCCTGATAAAAACTGTTTTCGATAAAATCAACCCGTTTAAAAATTTATTTAAGGATAAGTCCGTGCCTTACTTGCAAACCGAAGCTTATAGCGATCCGGCTTTCTACAGTCAATCTGCCGGTGAAGGATCGGAGCCCGCTGAACCTTTAAGTATGCCGAATCCATTTGTGCCGGAAGCGCCGCCGGCTGTAATGCCTGCAGGAGTGCCGGGCGGGGTTACACCACCTTTTGCAAAATCACCCAAAGGCATGGTGTTGTACGATATACCCGATAGTATGATGGTGAACCGGCAGCACAAATGCATTGTTCGTATTGGAGAAAATGAAGCGGTTGTAAAAGACAATGATAGCTTTAGCCCGGCAATGCAAATTGAATCTATAACCATTTCGGGCGTGATGAAGGTAGACCTGATAGACGTTTCTGATCCACCAAGGTTTATCATAAAAACGATCAACTCAGCTGAACAGGAAGTGGAGGCCGGCTCCTATACTGAATGGTTGTTTTGGGTAACACCTGTGGGCACTGGCAATTTTTCGCTGATCCTTAAAATCTCTATTTTAAAAATGGTGGATGGTAAAGAAGTGCGAAAAGAACTGGTGTTTGAAAAGGCGGTTGAAATTAGCGCAGAACCGCAGCAGCAATTAACACCGGCCATGCAATCGTTTGTTGCTGCAAAACCAGTACAGCCGGCGTTAAAAGAATTGTTGAATGAGAAAAATATTAAGGAACTTAATCCTCCGGTTGCCTTCATCTCGTATGCACATAAAGACAAAGTTTACTTCGACATTTTTACGGAGTATTTGAAAAGTCAGTCGGGCTGGAGCATTTGGACCGACCGCAATATTGAAGTTGGTTCCGACTGGTACCAGCGTATTCAACAATCTATCAGCAACGCCGATATGGCTTTGTTGCTCGTTAGCGCCGACTTTATCAGCTCGGCTTTTATTAAGGAGCACGAGTTTAAACCATTTGGAAGTTTACAGGCCGAAAAACCCGGTTTTATTTTTTTACCCATCCTTCTGAGAGATGTAGATTTTACACGATGGAAGGAACTTGCCGCTATGCAACTGTTTACTGCCTATGGCGATGAATATGGTGTACCGGATAAAAAAGGACAGCTGATACCTTTTGCAAAACTTTGCCGCTTTAGTAACGAGGGTCAACTAATACCTAACGACAACATAGATACCTATTTTAAAAACCTGGTGAAGACCGCCGAAAAAGATTGGCTGAAAACGAAAGTGGTTTAAAAGTAGAATGATTTGCCTTTAAAAAATAGCAGCGAGTAATGTGTACAACGCCCAAATGATAGCAGCAATGATAAGGAACAAAATAAGGAGTACCGGCACCACCACCTTCCATGCGCTGCCACGGTGGCGGCCTTGCTGGTAATGCTGTTGCATTAATTGTAGATTTCGCATGTTGGCTTTAAAGGCTATGTCGAACACATCGCCAATCAATGGTATGGAACCAATGAGCGCATCTATCAAAATATTAACAGCCATTCGTGCAATTACGTACCCGCTGGCTCCGTTGCGGGCAATTATCCAAAGCATATAGCTTGATACAGCAAAGGTGGTAAGATCGCCTGCACCTGGTACTAAGCCAATAATTCCATCGAGGCCAAAACGTATGTTGGTACCGGGTATGCGAAATTGGGCATCCATTAGTTTGGCAAGATGACCCACCTGCTTCAGCCCTGGTTGAAGTGGTTGATTTGTTGGTGTGCCCAATAATTTTTCCATGCTTTTGTTATAATGAAAATTATGCCACCTATTACCCGACAACAAATTAATTGTGAAGGAATGAGGTGCCCGATAAAACTACTTAAAACGCTCCCCAGGGTTATAAACCTTAAACGAAATGCGACGCCACTGAAGATGCTTGGAGGACAAATACACGTACCAAAAAATTCCACACTATCAACCGGAATGATCATATCCAGGGTTTCTTCAACTGTATGTTTGTGGTGGTAGCTAAAACTACGCCTTCAATATTTTGGGCTAATTGTTTCATGCGGTAAACGCGTTCACGGGCATCATCATGCTGCTGATCGGCGGGGCAGAAAAAGTTGCCGGAATAAGCGCTGATATGCAGCCCGAGGCGGACGGCTATAATAAATGCATAGGGGCGCCAACCCCAGCCAATTGTATCGGGGATGTTTTGCAAATGCGGGAGGATGGCAGTGTTGAAAATAAAAGGTCCGTAAGTGTAATCGAGATTTTTTGAGGTAACATTGGCGCAACAATTATTAATGGTTGTTTCCGTCATTTGTTGAAATTCTGGAAAAGAACTAAACCCTTCCGTTGTTCGTGCAGCAAGCATTATCCCGGTATCTTTCGTTTTGTCTATCTGGTATAACCACCCGGAAAGTTGTTTAAAGAAATCCA
>JANPIA010000373.1:0-14113 GCA_031424735.1 Segetibacter sp. | reverse complement strand
CAAAGGAGATAAATAAAATCATCAACGATTTGGCGGCGGAACAAAACAATGAAAAAGCTAAGCAGGCACGGGAATTACAACGTAATGCCGATTATATTTCTTCGGTAGAAAAAGCAGATAAGGCATTGGAGAAAAAAGATTTTACAAATGCCAAAATTTTGTACACCCAGGCATCAAAACTAAAACCTGAAGAAAGTTATCCGAAGGACAAGATAACTGAGATAGGGACGCAAATTGATATGATTGAACGGGATAAAAAAGCTCGTTTAGACAGTATCGCTTCCTTAAGTGAAGGAAATAAAAAATACAATGCCGCCATGGCAAAAGGAAATGCCGCCCTTCAAAAGGGTGATTTCAAAAATGCTAACGAAGCATTTTCGGTGGCGGCAGATTTGAAACCGAATGAGCAGGAACCAAAAGACAAACTTGAACTCGTTTCGCAAAAACTTTTCAGTATTGAGGCAAATATTAAGTACGACACTGCTATTGCCAAAGGCAACATTGCCCTAACTGAGAAAAACAAAGTGGCCGCACTTGAGTTTTACAAAGAAGCGCAGCGTTTAAAACCTTTAGATAGCTACGCCCTTAACCAGGTGAAATATATACAGGGAATGTTAACCAAAGATTCGTTAGACCAGGCGGAAACCCAAAGGATAGCAGAGGCGGTGATTTTGGAAGAAGTGTACACTAAAAGATTCCAGGAAGGCATGAAAGCATATGCTAACTACGAAAACGCTGCGGGCTTGGCAAATTACGAAGATCAATTGTTTTACCTGAAGCAGTTTTTAAACATTGTTCCAGACAACTCACTTTTCAACAAAAGGCAGTATAACGATGATCCGCTTGTATTTTCGAAAAAGAAGATTCAAACCATCAGGGACTACCTCACACGTACAAAAGGAGCCAAATATCAATTGGAGCCGATCACTTATTTAAACCAGGAACTGGAAGCTAAATACGAGAACATCAATTTCACCCTCCCTCCAACCGATCAATCATTTGATTCGGCTTTGATGGCAAGTACGCAAAACCATACGCAAATTCACAAGGATGTATTAGCCGAAGCACCACGTGTGAATGTTGCGGATAATGGAACTGGCACGGTAAAACTTAGTTTGCTTTCTATAAGTTTTAAATATGATAAGGCGTTTTATAAATTTAAAATCGATAATAGCGACACCGCTGAATTTGTTACAGGTGCTATGCAGCTTACACAAAAAACAACTGATGGAATTATGGTTAAACACCAGGCAGGCTATATATCTGCCTTCCCCATTGTTTTGCCCGGAAAAGAATTTTTTATTGTGTATGAAACCGGCGATTTCACGGTAAATCCACAAGATGTTTTGGTATTTGAAATGAATGACCGGCTTAAAAAAATGAAGCTGGAATTAAATATCCCCGTCTCTGTATACCAGCAGGAAAAGACCCGCAAAAATTGATTGGAATACCAATCTCAAACCTTGTTAAATGAGAAGGATATTCACTTCAATTACATTCCTCTTTTGTGTTTCATTGTGCAACGTTACCGATGTAACAGCACGCGAAATTACCTTTTGCGGTGAAAGTATTCCTGTAAGTAATGATTTTGTTGCACAGAAGCTAATGAACGTTATTAAGCGGCAGATGCCTTATGTAAACATGCCGCACTTGCGCAGGTCGGCCGAAAAATATTTTCCAATAGTTGAAGAATACCTCCGTGCCACCGGGTTACCCGAAGATTTTAAATACTTACCCATTGTAGAAAGTGGTTTTGCAAACGCTACATCCATTGTTGGTGCGCAGGGCTTTTGGCAGATAATGCCAGATGTTGCCAAGGAGCTTGGATTGATGGTTTCCATAAACAACGATGAAAGAAACGATATTCATAAATCAACGCTGGCTGCCTGCAGGCACTTGGCCAGCTATTATATGATGATCAGGAAGAAATATAAAATTTCATCGTGGGTGCTTACTGCTGCGGCTTATAACGTTGGCATCGGAAGTATTTACAACTCCATTAACCGGCAGGGAAAGGATTATTTTTCCATGAAGCTGAACCCCGAAACTGCCGTGTATGTTTACAAGATCATTGCTGTAAAAGAATTGTTTGAGTACCCCGAGCTGTACATGAAAAACTTTAGTTACAATGTATTCAGTTCCACAAAGCCCTTACCTAAACTAACCACAACAGAGGTAGTTGCACCGGCAGAAACAGAAGTATTTACTTCCATGGAAGTGAAAGTAAAAGAAGACGACGGGCAACACCCGGACATTGTAGCAAAAAGCGACGGTGTTGAAAAACTAAAACCCATCAGTTTACCGCCACCAAAAAAAATTAAACTGGTGCCAGCCAATATCAAGGGCAAATACAAGAATTTTACCGACGGTGGCGTAATCACCATTGAACTGCAAAAGGATTTGATTGTAAAAAATGCTTTTAAACGGGGAGGCAATATTATTAAAGGAATTGGCTGGATCATAAACGACCGGGTGTTTATAGATTTGGGGTATGACGACCACGATGTTATACTTTACGATTCAAACAGTAAGCAGGGCATACTTTTAGATGATCTGAAAAACAATGAGCCACTTTTACTAAAGGTGCAAACCGATGAAGAGTAGCGCACTCAATATTTATTAAAAATCATTTTATGAAAAGGACAAGTTATTTAACAGCAATAGCAGGCTTATTGCTTTTAACCTCTTGCGTTAGCAACAAAAAATTACAAAGTGAGCAAGCCAGGTACAACCAACTGAACGATGTTTTAATAAAGACACAAAAAGACCTGGAGAAGTGCCGGGTTGATGCCGATGCCGTTAACGTAAGCAGAGCCCGTGCAGAAGCAACCGTGGAAAGCCTTAATAAACAGATTGCATTGCTACGCGATAACAACAGTGCACTCTCCAACATTTCGAGCACACAGGCACAAAGCATAAAAAAATCGCTGGAAAATATGGGCTCCACCGACAACTTTATTAGGGAATTGCAACGTGGCATTGCACGGAAAGACTCGTTAAGTATGGCACTGGTGATGAACTTAAAAGGAGCCCTAAACGATATAAACGATGAAGACATCAAGATAGAAATTGAAAAGAGCGCTGTTTACATTTCTATATCCGACCAGTTACTTTTTAAAAGCGGAAGCTACGAGGTAAGCGACAGAGCCCAAAGCGTTTTGGGTAAAGTGGCACAGGTTTTAAACAGTAAACCCGATATTGAATTTTTAGTGGAAGGACATACCGACAATGTGCCCATTAAGAACGGTTGCATTCTTGATAACTGGGACTTAAGCACCAAAAGGTCTACCGCTATAGTACGTATTTTGCACGATCAATATAAGATTGCACCAAGGCGCATGACTGCCGGCGGACGTTCGGAATTTATGCCACTGCAAAGCAACGAAACTGTTTCGGGCAGGGCTGCAAACCGCCGCACCCGCATTGTTATACTTCCGCAGTTAGACCAGTTTATGCAGCTATTGGAAAAGCAATAAATCCATTCGCAATGCTATATCATTTTGTTCCTGATAATTTCCATTAAGTCGGGCTTATAGCTTTCGCCTATCTGTATTTCGGCAATCACATTTTTTAAGCGAAGTGTATTTCCTTCAATGCCCGTTATTCTTGCAATGGGAATGATAAATGATTTATGTACACGAATGAATTGTTTTGCCGGCAAGTGTTCTTCCAGTTCTTTCATACTGGTGTACACCATGGTTTTTTGTCCGTCCCTGTGTATGGCTACATAATTCTTCATGCCTTCCAGATAGTCAATATCATGCAAATTGATCTTCAATAGTTTTCCTTTTTGCTCCGTTTTTACAAAAATATAATCGTCGTCCGCCCTAATATTGTGTCCACTATTCCCGTCGTCTTTCAATGCTTTAACGGCTTTTTGAACAGCGCTTAAAAACCTGGGGAGCCTGATGGGTTTCATCAGGTAGTCAACTACGTCAAGGTCATATCCCTCCAGCGCAAACTCGCTGTAGGCAGTGGTTAATATCACTTTTGCTTTACCATTGATCGCCTTAATCAAATCGATACCGGTAATTTCCGGCATTTGTATATCCAGGAAGATGAGATCAATTGTTTGCGTAGAAATGATTTGCAATGCTTCAATCGGGTTGGTGGTTACATGCATTAATTGAAGGTGCGGCGTTTGGCTCACGTAATGAACCATAACATCTATTGCATGTTGTTCGTCATCAACAATAATACACCTGATCATTATTAGCTGTTTGAAGTTTAAAGAGAGTAGCGGGACAGTTCATGTAAATTGCCGCATTAACTTTCATCCAATTTCATCCAATGTTAACCCATCTAATTACAATGCATCAATAAAAAGTTCGGTGGTATAAAAATCGGCTTCATCTTTAATATTAAAGTGGTAATCGGATTTATAAGCAAGGTCCAAACGCTTCTTAATATTATCCAAACCTATGCCCGTTGAAAGTTCCTTTGCTCCACCCTTCTTCTTGTTCTGGCAATAGAAATAAAGTTTGCCGTCCAAAATTTTAAGTTCGATAACGATAGGGCTTTCGGTGTTTTTTACATCGCCATGTTTAAAAGCGTTTTCCACCAGGGTTATCAGCACAAATGGAATAATGGTGGCACCATTTACTACGCCCTCCACATTAAACTTAACATTAAGTTTGTTGCTGAAACGAAGCTGTTGAATTTTAATAACATTTCTTACGTGCTCAATTTCATCTTTCAAAGGCGCTTTGCCATCCCTCGCATTGCCTTCGCTTAACGCATAACGCATAATATCACTTAAGGTTAATATGCCTTCCGATAATTCTGCCGAAAGCGGCAATGCTTTTGCGTACAAAAAATTGAGGGTATTGTGCAGAAAATGCGGATTGATCTGCGCCTTCAAAAAATTAAAATTTGCCTGCGACTTTTCAACCTCCAATTGCATCTTTTGCTCCTCCAGAATTTTTCGGTGCTTTTTTTCATCGCGCAAAAAAATGAGGTATGGGAGTAAAAGCGAAAAACCGACCTGGAATACAGTTGAAACGGAAAAAGAAAAAACAAGTAAGCCTGTAGTCAATTCCTTATCTGCCTTTTTATCTACTGCGAAATAATAAATTGTAAAGTAGACACCCATTGAAAGGATTGCTAAGGCAACTGCTTTAACAAACTCGATGGTTGGTTTTTTTTGCAGTATGTATCTGTAAAAAATGTTGGAAGTGAAGTAGTAAAAAAAAGAAAGGTAGGCAATGCTCAAAAGCTGCGTCAGCAGGTTTTTCCAACTAAGAAAATGATCGAGGTTGTAGCGCTGATCGGTTATTGGAGTAATGGAGGCAGCAATAAAGCCCAGTAAGGCAAAAAACAGGTACACTGCAAGCACTACCCAAAAAACTTTTCGAAAACTAAAGCGCCTATTTTTCATATGCCTGATGGTTTAGCAAAAGATACGGTTTTCATTTTTTTTGATCGCTCTACATGCTTCTTCACATGTAGGGGGGTAATTAATGTTTACGGGTTAATGGTTTAGCGAACTCCTCCAGGCAAAACCCGGAGGAGCGCTGTTCAATTATTTGCCAATACCGATACCGCCACTATCCTGCTGCACTCTTTTTAATTCTTCCTCGGCGCCACTGCTTTTTTGCTTTGCCGCTTTTACAAGATTGCTTCCAAAGCGATAAATGAAATTAAGTTTCAATTGCTGGCTTTCCCAACGGGCAGTAACATTGGTTTTCTGTCCGGCAAAATCGGAGGTACCAGAAAATCTTAGTGAACGAAAAACATCGGTTACCGCAACTTTCATGGTGCCTTTGCCTTTCATTACCTGCTTTGACAAACCTGCATCTATACTCCACAAACTTTTGGCTTTAAATGTACCCTGGTAAATGGTGGGTGCATTGTAAAAGCTGGTAAGTTCAGCCGTCCAAAGTTTTGCTTTGTCCAGTTTAAGGCTGCTTTGTGTTACGAAGCTCAAGCCGAATGCATTCAGGTTTATTTTTCGGTTGTTGCCAAAATCGGCTTTATACATGGAATAAAAGGCATTTAAATTTCCGAAGATCATCAGGTTTTTATACATGAACGGATAGCTTACATTCAGGCTGGTTATATCCTGCGAGGCAAGGTTTCTTTTTGAATTGAAGGCTTTCGACCGGTCGATGGTATCAATGATCTGTGTAAAAAGATCGCTTACATGGCTATAATTGAGCGTGGTGGTAAGCTTGTATTTATAGGTATTCGTCACCCCAAAACTATTGGTGTATTGCGGACGCAGTTCCGTATTGCCCTTCATGGTTGTGTATTCATCCAATTTAAATTCAAACGGGTTCAAGTCCTGGTAATTGGGTCGATCTATCCTGCGGCTATAAGTAAAGCTCCATTGGTTCATTGGGTTTTTATTGAACGTAACGGCTGCGCTTGGAAAGAGGTTAGTATAATTTCTCTTAAACCCCGTAGTTGCATTCAGATACGAGCCACCTTCCTTTTTTAACCCGTTAGAGGTGCCTTCCGAAACTGTATTTTCCACCCTTAAGCCAGCCTGTACCATAAAGCCTTTAAACCCACGGTTATAATTTACATAGCCGGCATTAATATTCTCCGTGTACTCAAACCGGTTGCTTCTATCCTTATCTAGATCCTTACCAGTTGGTAATACATTGTAGCGCTGAAAATCATTATCGGTAGTAATAAAAGCGGTTTTACCACCAAAGCCTAATTTGCCCTTCTTAAAATCCTGCTCATAATCAGCTTTTACTGAATGTATGTTGATTTTTGTAGGCGATTGCATTTCGTATATAACACTGCTGATGGCCGTTTTGCCAGTTGCATCGTAATATATGTTGGGTTGATATTGTATGTTGTCCAAACTATAATATCCTTTGTCAGCATTTACCACCAGGCTTTTACCAGCTTTTCCGGTATAGTTATAATTCAGGTTGATGTTATAATTGTCCCGGTTCATTTGGCTGTTGTTGCTTGCTGAAAGTATGCGGTCAACAGTTTTGGCAGGTACATACGAGATCAAGGTTTTGTTGGAAGTGTTCAGGTCGGGGCTTGCGAGGGTGCCAGTTACAATTGCGCCTATGCTGGAACTTTTATCTATGGTATAATCCAAACCAACTTTAAAATTGTGGCTCTGCTGGTTAAAAACAAACACACCTTTCTGATCAAAAAGCGAATCCAATAACGAGCGGTTAAAAGTAATGTCGTTGTTATTTTTTGATTTATTTACGCTGTAAGTACCGTAGGCATTTATTTTTTTATTGCGATGATTCAGGTTGATGCCACCATTGTATTTAGCGTAGGTACCAATAGCCCAACCCGCATTTACCGAACCGTTTGTTCCGAACGATTTGTTTTTCTTCAACCTGATATTGATGATGCCTGCGTTGCCGGCTGCTTCATATTTGGCCGATGGGTTGGTAATGATTTCGATAGACTCAACCTGCGAAGATTGCAGCGACTTCAGGAAAGTAGCGAGGTCCTGCCCGGAGAGCGGCGATGGACGATTGTCAACATAAACCTGTACACCGTTTTTACCAGCCAGGGTTAAATTATCATCTTTATCAACCGTAACGCCTGGCGATCTTCTGAGCAGTTCCAGCGCATCGGTTCCGGTGGCATTCATGGTTCCTTCTACGTTCATGATTGTTCGGTCGGCTTTAACTTCTATTAATGGTTGTGTTGCCGTTACTACTACGCCCTTTATTTCACCCGTGGCTTTTTTCAAATTCATCACCGGTGCATTAATATTCTCGGTAGCAACTGTAAAAGCTGGAGAAATTACCGGAACAAAACTGATGTGAGAAATTTTTACACGATAGTTTCCGTGTTTTACGTCTGCGAAATCGTAAACACCTGTTGTGGTGGTAACAGCCAATTTCACCACCGCCGAATCAGCCGCCTTTAAAAGGCTCACGGTAGCGCCTGCAACTGGTGTGCCTTCTGCATCCTTTACCACTCCGGTAACTTTTTGTGCGTGTAAAGCCAGGATTGTCAATGAAAATAAAACAAGTAAAAAAGTCTTCATGTTATAAATATTTTAGGTTTTTTAGGTCTATTTTAAAACAAACCTATTGCAGCATAAAGCGACCTAAAAATTTGTTATACAAAACGGCATATTCGGCATACGAACAGGGAACCGGTTGTAACATTCCGCCACATCTCATAATAAATAACGCCCTTACAAAATTTTCGGTTTTAAAAATTTTGTCCTAAATCGAGCAGTTTTAAACCGCCTGTTTTTGCTAGCTCACTTGTTTACAGTCATTACGCTATGGCACTTCAATTGGAACATTCACCTGCATAAAAAAATTGATGGATAACGATATGCCCGCAACAGTATTAGCTGGCAGACGAAAGAAAAAGGTGCTTATCATTTTTGTATCCGTAGTAATACTTGCAGCCACAATAGGGCTTTTCCGTTCGTCTTTTAAATCGCCGCTTTGTATAACCGAAGTAACAACAGCGGTTGCTAAGGTGGGTAAAATGGAAAATACTATTAACGCCTCCGGTGAGATGTTACCCGAATTTAAACAGGTAATTACCAGCCCCATAATTGCCTCTATAAAAAATGTAATGATGGATGCCGGCGCTTCGGTCAAAACAAGGCAATCCATTTCATCGCTCGATAAAGAGGCTTCCGAGAACGATTTTCAAAACTAAAGTTTCAACTGGAATCGAAGAAAAACAGTATTGCATCGTACCGGGCTTTGTCTTTGTCGTAAATATCCTTTTCTAACTTATCATTCCCTGGCTTCGTCTTCGTCTTTCTTTAATTTATCCCACGACTTCTGTGTTTTGATGTCATCAAATTTTTTATCACCTACATGCGTTCTTTCAAACGGCAAACAATTGTGTTAATGCATCGCGCAGTTTGCTTTTTTCTTTAGGTACAGCAACGTCTGCACCCGTTGCTGTACTTGCTTCTGCTTTTTGCGGGGCAGTAACCGGCTGTCGTTGAAGCATGCAGTCGGCCGCCGGTTTAGCAGTAACATTTGTAACGGGCGCTTTGCTAAAAAATGGGGTTGCAGTTGCTGGCGGTGTAGCAGATTTATTAGTCCTTGCTTAAAATGCGTGCGGCATCACAATAGGTATAATAAAAGAAAAATTGATGACACCTGAATAACGATACGGGTTATAATAACGAAGCTTACATTACGCTGCAAACCACCCAACCTGTATCCAAATCGGCGTTGTATTGTTTATAAAAGTTTAACGCCGGTTTGTTCCAGGCAAGTACCTGGCAAACAATGCCATTGAATTTTTTTTCTTTTGCTTCGATGATCAATTGGTTGAAAAGTTTTTTACCCAATCCCTTGCGGCGCATATTTTCTGTAACAAGTATATCTTCAAGATACATTCGTTGCCCCTTCCATGTACTGTAACGAATATAGTAAAGTGCAAAACCTTCTACTTTGCCATCCACCTCGGCTACAAAGGCCCACCAAATGGGGTTTGCCCCAAAGCCACACTCGGTAAAATCATCCAGGGTCATACTTACCTCATGCGAGGCACGCTCGTATAGAGCCAGTTCGTGCACCAGTTCAACCAATCGCGGGCAGTCTTCTCGTACTGCTTTTCTTATAACTACATTTTTCATGTTTTTTAGGGTTTGATAAATGAATGCCGATACTCTTAAAAATAAACAACTAAGGTTTACTTTCCTAATCTGCTTGTTATTATGCCATTAACTTATTTTATTGATGCCAAGCCTATGAACTTCCGGTAAAGAAATTAACCAGTAATTTGCTTGGTTGAATCTGAGGTTCAGTTAAAGCCAGTAAAAATATTGATGGCAACTACAACCGATAAAACCGCAGAAATTCCTATTCTTACATCCTGGATAACGCCAGGGCTGTTAGCTCAGTTGGTTCAGAGCATCACGTCGACAACGTGAGGGTCGCCGGTTCGAGCCCGGCACAGCCCACCGCTTTTATTTTCTGAAGCGTGTTTATTTTTTACGCTGTACAAACTGCTTCGTCAATACTTGCACATCCCCTTAATCATTTCTATTTTCAACTAAACTATTCTCTCCAAAAAATAAGTTATGCGAACACAAGACTTCCCTATTTTTTCAGGAACCGCCCAACTATTTAAAGTTTGGATTTTGGTACGCGAAAGCAATGAAGGCTCCATTGAATACGTAGGTGATCCAGCCTATGTTTCTAAGCCGATTGATTGTAAAGCAAAAACGGCATTGGTTAATTCGAGCCTTCCGAAATTTAAAGATTACAAAATTGCGGGACTGGTAGCTAACCCAGATTTTTACACCGATGTAGCTGTTTACCCGCCAGAGAGAGCTGTTTGGTGGAAGAAATTTTTAATTGGAAAAGGAATCAAATCCCTTCACCCAACACCGATGGGCTACGGTTTAGAAACAAATCCAAAATCATTACATTATAACTGCCTAACCTTAAATGGCAAATTTATTTATGGTGATTACGACTTATTTGATATTGTTATTAAGGGACAGGAAAGTCGCAACCTCGGATCGGTAGAAACGTTAAACGGGGAAGTGCATGTTCGCGGCGCAAGGGTTAACCCTGTTAGGAAACACCTGAATATGTTACTGGGGTTTGACATGGTAAACCATGGCGGAGCGGCACAATACCAGTTGAAGTTTGAGAGAGTTCATGTTTTTACGCCGGAAGGATTGCATAAAATTTGGGAAGAACAGGACATACGAAATCAATATGCTTTATGGAAACGGCAGTTGATAGAATTACCACCGCTGCAGTCGTCGTAATGCTATACCCAACAACTAATCAAATAAATCGCCCGCCAGGTATTTCATTCCGGAATCGCAGGCAATGGTTACTACCGTTTTACCAATGCCCAATTCTTTTGCCATTTGGATGGCTGCAAACACATTAAGCCCGGTGGAAGTGCCCGCAAAAATACCCTCTGTTGCTGCGAGTTGTTTTGCCATGTTGCGTGCATCGCTTTCCTCATAAGCTTTTGCCTCGTCGTAGTTTTTGTTTGCAAGCAGCGGAGGAATTCGCCCTGACGCAACCCCTTCTATACGGTGACTTCCTTTTGCACCGGTACTAAGTGTAGCGGATGATGAAGGTTCCAGGGCAATGATGCGGGTATTGACGTTGTGATTTTTTAAAACCGAAGAAACACCGGTAAACATTCCGCCTGTACCTACAGCGGCGCAAAACACATCAATACTGTCTAATGAAGAAATGATCTCGTTTCCTAATTTTCTATAGCCTATTAAGACATCTGTATTGGTGAACTGCCTGGTCCAGTAAGCATTTTCGGAACTCATTATCTTAGCTACCCGTTCTTCCATCTCCACAAACAAACCTGGTGTTATTTTACCTTCTTCGGCGTGAACCACTTCCAGTTGGGCACCAAACAAACGTATGGTTTTTAATTTTTCCTTTGCAAATGCATTGCTCGATACCACTTTAAAACGATAACCTTTGATAGCGCAAATAAACGCCAGTGAAGTACCAGTACTGCCCCCGGTAAATTCTACAATGGTGTCGCCGGGATGAATATCGCCACGAACTTCAGCTTCCTCAATGATAGAAAGCGCCATCCTGTCTTTATACGAGCCGGTGGGGTTAAAATATTCGAGCTTTACATATACATCCGCACAATTAGCGGGAACAATTTTATTGAGTTTTACGAGTGGCGTGTTGCCAATGGCTTGCAGAACGTTTTGGCAAAGCAGTTGTTGCATAACGGTTGTTTTGGGTACATCAAAAGTATATTTTATTGAGGCAGAAAATGAAGCAAAAAAGGAAGGTTAATGGTGAATTATTACATACCAGAACCGGCAACATTGAAATACAAATTCTAAACGGAGCGTCGCCTATGTAGATGCACAAAGGATCAACGTTGGTTCACAAACATGTTACAAGTTTTTTTTAGGATTGTATAGCCCGTTTCAATTTTTCAACTTCTGCATATGAAATATTGTCGAGGTTGCTGAAGTCGCCACGAATTATTTTTAGGGCATATTTCTCCTGCTCTATTTCTTGCCTTGTCCTTATTTGAAAATGACGCAATAGAGGCAACGGCGGGCACCAGCCCTGTATGGAGTGTTGCATAAAAAAGCCCAGCACTATTGCTGGCAATGCCAACCACCTTTTGTTTGCAAAAGCTCCCGCAGCCAGGCCTGTTAAAGCAAGGGTGCTCATGTTAACGCCGAGGTATTGTTCAATGTCCCACTCCTTTTCCAGTTCATCAATTCTTTCCGATAATTGGCGAGGGGTTTTGCCAATGTATGTGGATACGCGGTTCCACATTTGCACTTCTATTTGGTTGTTGATGGATGCAGGCGTTGCTTCTCTAACCCTGTCTGCTTGTTGGTTGGATGAGGTGTACATAACGTAGTTTTTAGCAGGTTAATAACAAACATTTTAAAAAAACAGTAAACATTTTATATGCCGTGCAGGCTGCCACCTTGCGCAAATAGCCGGTCAATTTTTTTTTCAGTAGCGGCGTCCTTTTCAACCGGCGGAGCGTGGTGCGGCTTTATACGAGCGTCTATAATAATCGGGCCATTGCATCCCCAATGTTTGTTGGTGGTAAAGCTGCCAATGCCATATATATCGTGCGAAGGATTGCACCGTGTAAAGGTGACCCATAAAAAATTATGCAAACTGGCGCTCACAAAATTACTATCGTCGCAAACAACTATTAATGGCGCCGATGCCAACCCTTTCAAGTGTGGTAAAAGTTGTTCATCCAAACTTTTCATTTCGTTGTGTGCCGTTGCGTAGGTGGTAAAAGGATGGCAACGTAAACTAACAACTCCGGGAATGGCAAGTTGAGGATTTAAAAAAGATCGAAGTTCTTTTAAAGCAACCGGCACTTCGTTAGCCAATTCTCTTTTTAAATCACCATAGGCTGCAAGCACAACTTTGCTTCCGCTGTTAATACCAGTGCCGGAATAATCAAGTGTATCGATCGTTGTATTTGTATAAAAATGAACATCCCTGGAAAGCTCGATACGTTCTAAAACGTATTGTAAAAATGGCTGAACGTTCGCCGCTCTCAGCTGGTTGGTTTCATCGGCAGTTATAAATAAAAACTTTGCAAGACTAAGTTGCCCGGTACCTAATATATGGTTGGCAATGGTAAGTATTTCTGCAGGCTGTTTTGCAGGCATGTAAGGCGTGTAACGTTCGCTACCGATAGCCAATAACAATGGGTGAACACCAGCGGCATCTACGGCATGCACTTCCTTCAAACCCGGAATTTCCTGTTTAATGGCATCGCCGGTAAGCTCGTGAATTAGTTCGCCAAAACTCGTGTCTTCCTGCGGTGGGCGACCAACAACGGTAAATGGCCAGATAGCATTCTTTTTTGCATACACTTGTTTTACCCGCATCAACGGAAACGGATGTTTTAAGCTGTAATAACCGAGGTGATCGCCAAACGGTCCTTCGGGTTTATTTTCGCCGGGGTACACTTCGCCGGTAATTACAAAATCGGCGTCGGTGCTAATACAAAAGCCATCTACATAACTATACCTAAATCTGCGTCCACCCAAAACGCCTGCAAAGGTCATTTCGCTAATGCCTTCGGGTAGCGGCATCACGGCTGATAACGTGTGTGATGGCGGACCACCCACAAAGCAACTCACTTTTAAAGGTTGACCTTTTTTATTTGCTTTGGTTTGATGCACGCCTATACCGCGATGCAGTTGATAATGCAAACCGATCTCTTTATTCAACTCGTAATTATTACCGGTGAGTTGTATGCGATACATACCGAGGTTTGCGTGCATGATACCTGGTTGATCCAGGTCCTCCGTATACACTTGTGGAAGGGTAACAAAAGCTCCCCCATCCATGGACCAATGATGAATGAGTGGCAAATCTTCAATATTTATATTTTGGGCAAGTACAGGTTTGAACGAGGGGTTTCTCAATGGCAGCGCTTTCAATGCGGCTATACCAGCGCTAAAATTTTTAATGGGTTGTTTAATCGCTTTTATCGGATCGCTTTTCAACTCAATGAGTTTTTGAACGGAAGCAAATGTATTTCTGAAGATAAATTTGCTCCGTTGCAGCGAACCAAATATGTTGGATGCAGCCCGAAATTTTGAACCCTTCACATTTTCAAATAACAATGCCGGTCCCTTTGCTTCGTAAACCCGCAGGTGTATTGCCGCCATTTCAAGGTAGGGGTCAACTTCTTC
>JANPIA010000372.1:0-1813 GCA_031424735.1 Segetibacter sp. | reverse complement strand
GAACTTGCTGTTTAAGTTAATTGGCTATAGATGATAGACCATAGATCATAGACAACAGACTATAGAACACAGACAATTGACCTGTTCACCTTCTCCTCATCGTAATTACCAATTACAATTTATCAAATACCCCTACCAATCACCCATTCCCCACATGCATCTCCATGTACTCGATAAACAATTGTGGTTTCCAAAAGTGGAGGATGCTGACGCCGATGGATTATTAGCAATTGGTGGCGACCTTAGCGCAGAGAGACTAATACTGGCGTACAAAAGTGGCATCTTCCCATGGTTTGATGGCGATATGCCATTGTGGTGGAGTCCTCATCCTCGTTTTGTTTTGTTCCCCGATGAAATAAAGGTTAGCAAAAGCATGCAAGCTTTAATTAAACAAAATGCGTTTACGTTTTCAGTAAACACTGCATTCAGTGAAGTTATACAAGCCTGCAAAATCGTTGAGCGCAGCGACCAGGATGGCACCTGGATAACTCAGGAGATTGTATCGGCATATACCGAATTGCATACACGAGGTATTGCGCACAGCGCGGAGGTACGGTTACATAACAAACTTGCCGGAGGATTATATGGCATTCGCCTTGGCAATATTTTTTTTGGCGAAAGCATGTTTAGCCTGGAGAGCAACGCAAGCAAGTATGCGTTTATTAAGTATGTGGAAGTGCTGCAAAAGCAAGGCGTTCTTTTAATTGACTGCCAGGTTTACACCAAACACCTGGAAACCTTAGGGGCAAAAATGATTGACCGAAAAATTTTTATGGATTGCCTAAAAAAAAACATTTAAGAAAACTGTACTCTTTTAGTTGGGAACCTGGTTGCGTATTGCATTATCAGTCCGCGTATATATCCATTTTCCGGGTAAGGAGTCAGATAAGGTTTTACTTCGTCAATTTGATTTATTAAAACGTTTTCGGATAAATAGCCCATTCCGTAAAACCGCCCCTTTTCCATTAAAATTACCCCGCGACCGTTTTCCCTATGCGCAGTATTTATTTCTTCAACTACAGCGAAACTCGGCAACGCATTTTGCAAATAATCAACTGCCTCATCCACCCTTAGGTTGTACTGCCCGCTCGATAGTCCATATTCTTCTGCAATAGTCGGTCCTTCAGATGTATCAATAAAACAGAGCCGTGAACAAAGGTTGAAGTCGGCGATCAGTTTCTTTAATAAGTGTTGACCTTCAAGTAAAAGGTTAAACGTGTACAAAGGATGCAAATATTTCTTTTTCTTTTCAACCACCAACCTTTTAAAACCTTTGCCATCTTCAAAAATGTACATTCCATATGCTTGCTCAAAACCCTTCTGGCTGCGGTTGTAAAGCGGCCACAACCGCTTTATTTCAATACTTTCTAAAATAAACGCCATCAGTTCGCTGCCACATTCTTTAAACGAAACATTGTAAATACTTCTTAAAAAATCCTGCTTTTGCCTGCCTGGTTTATTATTGTTGAAATGGCTATTAACGCGTTTTCTCAAATCCTTTGCCTTGCCAACATATATCACTTTGCCCTTATCGTTGTGGAAGTAATAAACTCCCGGCCCCACAGGAAGGTTAGAGACTTTGTGCACAGGCAAATTTGGCGGTAAATGTTGCTCACGCGATTTGGCTTTCAACATAGCATGTATCTCACCATTACAATCGTTCCTTAATAATTCCTCAAATAGCTTAACAGTAGCTTTTGCATCGCCACCCGCCCTGTGTCGTTGCTCAATTTCGATTGATAATTCGCGGCACAGGTTACCAAGGCTGTAACTGCGGCAACCTGGAATAAGTTTTCTACCCAGCCGTACAGTA
>JANPIA010000371.1:0-2150 GCA_031424735.1 Segetibacter sp. | reverse complement strand
CAGGCAGACCAACTTTAATATGGTAGCTCGCATCGTCAGAAACAGATTGAATTGAGAATTCTTTTATTAGTTCTAGGTTAAACGCTTCTTTTTTACATCCTCCAAAAAAGAAGACAAGTATTAATGCACTTATTATTGTGCATAGTTGTTTTATCAATACTGTAGTATTTTTCATATTTATTATTTATTTGTATGAGATTAATTCTGGTTTATTACAATGTCATTTTTAATGTTGATTAGTAATTACTAGCACAAAGCTATCAAGTGAATCAACTATTTAAAGGACATCCAGATGTCAGAAACGGACAAGCCTCGTAACGTATTCGTCTAAATTATGAACCGAGCATTCTGAGAATCCCCAGCCATGCCTGCTTAATTTTTAATAGGTCAGTTACACCAGTCAAAGCATTTATGATTGTATTCTTTGACATGTCAACAATATTAGCACCACTTTTTAATCACGAGTGTAAGCTCCCCTTATTTTAGTGCCAGTTTCAATTGGAGTTTTCTAAGTTAGTGATCTTTTGGTTTTCAACGATTTTATCCACTAAACGGCTCTCTTCAATTTGGTGATGATTTGCGTTCGCCGTTTGTGGATAAAGCTGCATATCAGCCATTGATCTTTTGTAATACTGCTCGGCAAAAGTTAAAGGCGACAGATACCCCAGTGATTTGTGAGGACGTTCAGTATTATAGTCGATCCTCCATTCTTCGCTTAAGACTCGTACTTCTGACAGGCTGTTAAACAGGTATGCATTTAATAGTTCCCTTCTGATACTTCCATTTTTTCTTTCGATGTATGCGTTTTGTGTTGGTTTCCCTGGCTGTATGTATTGCAGTGTGATTCCATTATCCTCACACCATTGTTGCAAAAGATGACTGATAAATTCAGGCCCATTGTCAGAACGAAGGTTGGCTGGTTTGCCCCGTTGTGCTATGACACGATTTAATACCCGTATCACCCGCAAGGATGGCATTGAGGTGTCGACTTCCATCGCCAATGATTCCCGGTTAAAATCGTCCAGCACATTGAACAAACGGAATCTCCTGCCATCTACCAGGCTATCAGTCATAAAATCAATACTCCACACCTGATTAGGGGCTTCCGGTATAGTTAGAGGCTGTTTTACCCTGTCTGGTAAGCGTTTCTTTGCCCTGCGACGGATATTGAGTTTCATATCAGTATAAACCCTGTAGATCCTTTTATGGTTCCAGCCATACCCCTTATTCCAAAGGCGATAACAACACTGCCAATAACCGATGGCAGCATGTTTAGTAGTCAGAGCGGTTAACGCATCCTGAACTTCCTTATCATCTTTAGGTTTTGACTGGTACTGACAGGTGGTTCGAGATATTCCCATCAGTTTACACGCCTTGCGGTTACTTAGCTGTTCTTCTTCTACCAGATAATCAACAGCTTCCCGTTTCACGTCAGGCGCTACAACTTTTTTTCAATCAGGTTTTTCATCGCACGGTTCTCGAGGCTTAACTCCGCAACTATTTTCTTATACTCACTCAGCTCCGCCTCCATAGACTTCATTTTTGCAACATCCCCTACCTCCATACCGCCATATTTGGCTTTCCAGTTGTAGAACGTTGCTTCGCTGATACCAAGCTCACGGCTAATGTCTTTAACGGCCATACCCGCTTCCTGTTTCTTCAAAGCAGATACAATCTGTTGTTCAGTAAATCTTCCTTTTTTCATGTCGATTAAAATTTAAAGTTAAAAAGCTTGTGGCTAATAACTCCAATTTTAACTGGCCGAACTTAGGGGAAGCTTACAGAACATCTAAAGGACCAACATTTACAAAGCGACCAGCTTTGTTTCCATGTAAGGTACTATGCCCATCTATTCTTTTGGCTTTGTAACCTTCCAAAATTAAATCTATATACAAATCCTCCTTGGCTTTGCGTTTTCCGTTAGTAAGGTCATCCATAAAAAACTGCCGCTCATATTTGCCGAGGTTTAATAATTCAAAAGCCCTGAAATCTTTTCCGCTTGCCTGCAATTCTCTTTGTACACCAATCAATCGTTTCCTTGCCGTGTGAACAGAAAACCTACCTAAGTCAGTTGTAATCCATTTGCGCCCAAGTTTTTCAGCTACAGCTGCCGTGATTCCAGAACCACAGAAAAAGTCTGCGACTAAATC
>JANPIA010000370.1:0-20133 GCA_031424735.1 Segetibacter sp. | reverse complement strand
CAAGGGGCATTATTTCGTAGGCTCTGATAATGGGATATTTTCGTTGCTTTTAGACGAAGATCCTGAGGAAATTGTTGAGCTAAATATTATGCAGGACTAAAACCTACCTCGAGTTTTTTGTAACGGAACCCCTTGAAACATTGTATAAAAAAAGATCTGCCTTTATCGTAAACAGCCAGCAACACAAAGATCACAGCAAATGGTACGATGGATTATTCGGTGTGTACGATATGAAGAATGCAACATTACGCGGTCCTGATAACCCTGATTATTTTGATACCAGCAGGTTAAGTTATGTATTAACCTGCGATGATCCTGGGCTTTGCAAAGCGCCGTTCGTAGCGGCTAAAAATGTTTTCTATCCTGACCAAAAAGAGATTGATGCGGTAGAGTACTACATAGAGAATTTTGTGTGGGGTAAGCTGCAACGTACGGACAAAGAAACACCATATCCCTATGGCGTATATGGTACACCTAACTGGCTGGTAAACCGCGATACGGCAAGACGAAGAAGAAATAGTGCGGATACTAACAGGTTTAAAATGCATATATGGCGATCGTACGACTACCCGCATATTATGATGATGTATTACCACATGTACCAGGTAGCAACCATGTACCCCGGCATGACTCATTACCTTGACAAGAAAGGATATTTGGAACGAGCAAAGGAAACAGCCAAAGCCTACTTTAAATATCCCTATGAAATTCTTCCGTGGTACGAAACCTATAAATGGGGTTGTTACAATGAGCTGCTTCTTATCAATCTTATAGCTGATTTGAAGAAGGAAGGATATAATGAAGATGCCAGCTACCTTACCAGTGAATGGGAAAAGAAAGTAAAATATTTTTTGTACGATGATCCATATCCCTTCCGTTCGGAGTATGCGATTGATGCTACTGCTTTTGAATCGAGCCATGCCCTGGCGAAGTATGCCGTGCTGAACAGGATGCAGCCTGACAGCAACTTGTGGTACGATAAAAATGTAAAACGCTGGTATTCGCACCCTGAAATAAAAAAGGAAGATGGCGTAAAATTTATGGACCGGCAAATGCAGGCAAACCTGGCACTCAGGGGCACGATTGAACCAGCTTATTATTTTTTAGGAAGCGATTTTAGAGGTAGGAGCGATAGTTATACGCTAAGCTATATGTCGCAAATGGGCGGCTGGTCAATACTTGATTATGCGTTAAATTTTGCAGAAGACCCTGCTGATTACATACGGCTGGGTTACCAATCTTATTTAAGTTCGTTTGCTTTGATAAACTCCGGTACTGCAGCAACAAACTATGGGTTCTGGTATCCCGGCAAAGAAAATGATGGCGCTTGCGGCTGGGCATTTGAGCCGCAAAAATTTGCAACGCCGTGGATACAAAAGTCGCAGGGAAGAGGACCCTGGTTTTATGATGGAGAGATCGACCTGGGTTTTGGTGGCGCTACCCGCATGGCAGCAACGGTGGTAACCAACGACCCGGTTTTTGGCGTGGTGGCGTATGGTGGTGAGTTAACGGAAAAAGATAAGCTGATTTATGTGATCCCTAAAGATGGATTGCGGACGAGATTATATTATCGCAACATCAACACTAAAATCGATATAGAATTAGCAAGAGATGGTTTTGCAAAAGATAAAGCGGTAACCATTGATCCATCAGGCAAACTATTACAGTTTGCGTTAGAAAATCGTACCGGCGATGCGCACAATGTTGAAGTGAATATGAAAGGCTTGAAGGGAACTTATCAATTAAAAGTTGATGGTGTTTTGTTGAGGCAAATCTCATTCGCGAATGATAAATCTATAATTGTTATACCTGTTAAATCAATAAGATCAACTATCATAACATTCATTAAAGTATCATAAAAACCTGGTGTTATACCCCCTCAATGCGAAGCGATCCCAACACACTTGTTAACCTGATTGTGCAGGGGATTGCTTCGTGCCTCGCAATGACGCAAAGCAAAATGAAAAGAACCGTTATAAAAAATAATCGTCATTGCGAGGAGTAGGTACAGCCCGCCCCGAACTGGTTTCGGGGACGATGAAACAATCTGCATTATGAATAGAAGAAACTTTATAATCTAAATCATCAGATTGCTTCGTTCCTCGCAATGACGCGAGTAAAATGCACAGCAACGTTAAAGAATATTAACGCATCCTGTTTGCCTCAAAAAAAAGGAACATCAAGGGCTTAAAACTTCATCTAATTATTTTGATTATGGTACATCTCTTTCAATCAGTAAAACCCATCTTGCCATTCATGGCATTGCTTGCAATTTCTTCAGCACCGCAAGCACAACAAATAACCGCAGCAGGTAAGCCGGCACAGCTTGATATAAGACAAGCTGGTGCCAACAGTATTCGCATTACACTAAAGCCCGTGAGCTTTAAAGAAAACTTTCCTTATACACCCGCGCTTGCTGAACGCACTTATCAATCGACTGTGATCAGCCTTACTGCAATTGATAAAATAGTAAAGAAGAAGGTAGGAAGTTTGAACGTGGAGGTACAACCTGACCCCCTTACAATAAAAGTTGGCAATAATAAAAACCAGCTCATCCAGGAGATCACTTTTAACGCGGATGGAAATTTACTATTCAGGATGGGTGATCAACCGATACTGGGAATGGGAGAAGGAGGACCCAGGCCCGAACGCGGTACACCGTGGCGAAATCAAAAAGTACAGTTTGATAGAAGAGGAAAAGTGGATAGTATGCAACCCCGCTGGCAAAGCGATATGTATGGTTCGCGCAACCCCGTTGCTATGTTGGTGGGAACCGAAGGCTGGGGACTTTTTATTGCAACGCCGTGGGTACATGTTGATCTTTCACAAAAGGATA
The DNA here is from genome assembly GCA_031424735.1 of Segetibacter sp. GTDB lineage: Bacteria > Bacteroidota > Bacteroidia > Chitinophagales > Chitinophagaceae > Segetibacter. Next base: position 17,297 of record JANPIA010000370.1, on the reverse strand, counting down.
AGGGTGTATTTATGCCATGGCAGGCGCCTGCCCAAATAGCAGAACAAAACCAACGCAATCAGCAACTCAACCAGGGAAAGGGTTTGCCACCGGTTGATAATATCATTCCTGGTCTCTTCGATTTTTTTGTGTTTGATGCGCATGATCCCGCAGCATTCATGAAAGATTTTTCGGTGATAACAGGACCCGCCGTGATGCCACCTAAATGGGCTTTAGGCTACATGCAATCGCACCGCACACTGGTTGATGAAAACCAAATGATAGGTATTGTTGACACTTTCAGGAATAAGAAAATTCCGGTGGATGCAGTGATCTATCTCGGTACCGGTTTCGCACCTGTGGGCTGGAATAAAAGGCAACCATCGTTTGAACCCAACCCCGATGTGTTTAAACGCGATCCAAAAGAATTCTTTAATGATATGCATAAACGAAATGTAAAAGTTATTGTGCATATGGTACCGTGGGACAGGGATAAGTTGCCTTCACTCCAGGGAACTATTCCTCCCAAAGCTGGTGAGACTCTCAATGCATCGCATATAAAAAAGTATTGGGATCAACACGTAAGTTTAGTGAACAAAGGTGTAGATGGTTTTTGGCCAGACGAAGGAGATTGGTTCAACCTTTTTGAACGCATTAAACGGCACCAGCTTTACTACCAGGGATCACTCTCATCCAAACCAAATGTGCGACCCTGGAGTTTGCAGCGGAATGGTTATCCCGGCATTGCGCAATGGGGTGGCTGGGTATGGTCGGGCGATACTGAATCTTCCTGGAAAACATTGGAAGCGCAGGTAGCGGTGGGCATCAATTATTCATTAAGCATAGCACCGTATTGGGGTTCGGATATTGGCGGCTTTTATTCCAATGCAGAACTTACGGGTGAGCTTTATGCTCGCTGGTTCCAGTTCGCTTCTTTCTGTGGTTCCTTTCGCTCCCATGGGCGTACATGGCGTACACGCTTGCCATGGGGTTGGGGGTTAAGTTATATGGGTCCGAGCGAAGACAGGGTTCCGCCACTTCAATCGGAACTGAACAACGCATCTATTGAACCCATTGCGCGTAAGTACGATGAACTGCGTTACCAGTTAATGCCTTACACCTATACGCTTGCATGGGAAGCCCGGAACACCGGTATGCCTTTGCAACGCGCAATGTGGTTACACTATCCAAACGATGAACGGGTAAGAAACATGGGCAATCAGTTTATGTGGGGACGCGATCTGTTGATTGCTCCCGTATATGAAAAAGGTGCTACTTACCGTGAAGTATATTTACCCGAAGGCGATTGGTACGACTGGTGGACGAACACAAAAGAAGCAGGTGGTAAAACGGTGTTAAGGCAGGTAGATCTTTCAGTGATGCCGATCTATGTTCGTGCAGGTTCAATTATTCCTTATGATCCTATACGGCAATATACCAGCGAGATTGTGAATGAGCCGACAACACTCAGAGTTTACAGCGGCGCAAACGGCAAATTTACTTTGTTTGAAGATGAAGGCATCAACCAGGAATACTTAAACGGAAAAGGCACCTGGACGAAAATTGTATGGAACGATGGCTCAAAAAAATTAACCCTTTCACCAGGCGAACCAAAGGGTTCAACGAATGTTGCTGTAGCAAAAACATTCAAAGTTCAACTGCTGCCGCAGGGTATAATTAAAACGGTGAAGTATAATGGCAAGTCTGCGAGTGTAACATTTTGAAGCCGTTTATTTTCGCATTGTATTTTTGTTTCAAATTTAGATCATTACGATGTTGCCCTGAAAACCCGTAGCTGGTCCGTAAAAATAATCAACGCTAATTTGGGATATACCAACACACTTGTTTGGAATGCAAATGGCTTCACACCTTGGAAGTGCGATGTCTTTTTAAAGACACAACAGTTTACAAGCTGCCCGGTATTTTTATCTGAAACCCCGTTCTTGCTTTTTCGTCGGCTACCATTTTCTTCACGTCGGCCAGCAACCTTTTTGCATCGTATATTATTCCATCTTTGATGGTATATTTTACGCCGCCCACTTTTTCGATTACGTTTTTTTCATTCAAACGCATGGCTCCAATGCCGTATAAAACTTTGAGGTCTTCCAGTGGGTTTTGATCAATGATAACAAAGTCAGCCAGCTTACCAATTTCAACTGAACCAATTAACGAATCCATTCCGAGCGCTTCCGCACCATTTAGTGTTGCAGCACGTATTATTTCTAACGGGTGAAAACCTGCTTCCTGGAACAACTCCATTTCCCTAGGATAATTGAAGCCATACAAATTATAAATGTAAGCGGCATCGGTTCCGATGGTTACCCGTCCGCCCTTGTTCTTATAATCGTTTACAAAATCCATCCATAACCTGAAATTTTCTTTCCAGTTAATTTCTTCTGTTGATCCCCACGACTGCCAGTACGAGCCATGCGTGGTTCGGTTAGGTTCATAAAATTTCCATACAGATGGCAGCGTGTATTCTTTATGCCATTCCAAATTCATCGCTCTCATCAAATCACGATTCGCTTCATAAGCAACAAAGGTTGGATCAATGGTGAAGTCGAGTTTGATCAATTGGTCGATCAACCGGTTCCATTTTTCAGAACCCTTTTTTGCAGTTTGTTTCCAAAGCTTTCCCGCTTCTCCAAAACGGTCCTGCTCGTTTGAGTAATTGTAGTTGGGTCGATAATTTTGGATGGTTTGATTTTCAAACATTGCCTCGGGTAAACCATACCAATGCTCCATAGTTGTTAACCCCGCCTGTGCGCTGTTCAACGCATTCCATCGTCCCACATTTAATTGTGCATGATGACAGGCAGAACGTAAGCCCAGCTTTTTATTTTCCTGTAAAGCAGCCGTCATAATTTCGGGTGCCGCTCCAAAAAACTTAATGCCATCCGATCCTTTTTTAGCGTTGTTCCTTACCCATTGCCTGGCTTGTTCGGCTGTGCTGATAGGAGTTGCGCTGCCCGCACCAAAATTTGTATAAGCTTTGATACGGGGAGCGGTGATGAGGTTTTGTTCGCTTTTTTTCTTTTGATCAAGTGTCCAGTCTATCCCGTTGCCTGAATAAGGGTCCCTGATGGTGGTAATGCCATGCGCCATCCATAATTTAAAAACATATTCTGCAGGTGTGCCTTGTTCCTCTCCGCCAATGTGTCCGTGCATATCAACGAAGCCCGGCAACAGGTACATGCCTTCAGCCTGTAATTCTTTACCACCCAATTTTAGTTTTGGCCGGCTATTTTGATTGATGGGTACGCCAGGCACACCAACATTTTTAATGTCGACTATGCGGTTTTTCTCAACTACGATATCAACGGGGCCAATGGGTGGCGCCCCCGTGCTGTTTATGAGCGTAACACCGCGGATAATTAATTGCGCCCATGGGCCGTCGCCTTCTTTTTTTTCGGGTGCTTTAGGTATTTGGGCCATGCAATATTCACAGGCAATCAGGCATATGCAGGTTGTAAGAAAGTGGCGGGTATTCATAATTGAAAGTATATAATTTATAGGCACAACCTGGAATAACGTTTAAATGATAAGTCGCTTATTGATTTTTTATTTTCAATTGTTATAATGACAGGATAAATTTCTGATACCGCTAAAACTACGAAGGATGACAAATGATGACTCTCCATTTATTGCCCGATACTGCACTTATTTTAAGCGAATGATGATGTGGGTTCTATTAAGCCTTACTTTAAAACTTTATTCACAATGAAGAGGACGAAACGTTCCGGTTAAAGTCCCCCTCAATTATCTTTTAGAGCGATGTATTAATTTTAAAAAAGTTTGATTTGCTATGGGTACAGGGATGGGATTTTTTGAAAAAATTTGTAATTACAAACTACAGAAATTCAACTTAAAAATTTGAAAAAGCACAACCATACCTTACTGGTTATTTCAGCCATCGTTGTAATCGTATTCACGCTTTGTAAGTGTATCTATAAAAACAAAACAGGCGACGATGTAAGAGGGGATGAATATGCAGGTTCAGCAACATGTGGCAATTGCCATAAAGGTATTCATGACTCCTATTTTACCGCCGCGCACAATAAAACATCGGCACCGGCAACAAAAGCAGTTGTTGCCGGCAGCTTTGAAGCAAATAAAAATACCTACTTCTATCGCCCCAAAGTGAAAGTAGTTATGGAGCAACGGGATAGCAGTTTGTTCCAGGTGGCTTATGTGAACGATGTTGAGAAACAGGCTAACCGTTTTGATATCGCCATCGGTTCAGGCCGAAAAGCGCAAACGTATTTGTATTGGATGGATAATAATGCGTACCAGCTTCCGGTATCTTATTTTGTTCCTGCCAATAATTGGGTAAATAGTCCCGGTTATCCTGCCCACCAGGTAAGGTTCGACCGGAACATTCCTATCGGGTGTTTTGAATGTCACAGCAGTTATATCAGGCTGGAGTCAAATAAGGTAGCGGGGGATCATTATATAAATAGTTTTGATAAAAACAGGATTGTTTATGGTATAGATTGCGAACGCTGTCATGGTGCGGCAGCAAAGCATGTTACTTTTCATAAAGAAAATCCGCAGGAAAAGAAAGCTACGTTCATGACAACCTTTTCGTCTTTATCGCGCACTCAAAAAGTTGATATGTGTGCAGTATGCCATTCAGGTATTCAGGAAACTTTAAAATCTACATTCAATTTTAAACCCGGAGATACACTTACCAATAATTTTTATGCTACTTCTGCAAATGTAAAAGTGGACGATCTGGATGTACACGGCAATCAAAAACAATTGATGTCGGCAAGCGAATGTTTTATGAAAAGCAATACGCTGAACTGCACCACATGCCACAATACGCACACCACTGAAAGAGACGATATGGCGCTGTTTTCAAAGCGATGTATGAGTTGTCATAATGAACTGAATCATAATTTTTGCACGGTAAAACAAACAGGCAATGTAAGCATCACCACCAATTGTATTGATTGCCACATGCCCGCAAAACCATCTAAGGTTATCAGGCTGTTGTCGAACGGCGAAGCGAGCCCCAGAGCCAATTTGGTACGAACCCATTATATTGCTATCTATCCTGAAGAAACGCTAAAATTCATAGCGAAGATGAAGTGAGCTGCATGGAAAAGGATGGTTTTATAAAGTGGTACTTTTTTATAGCATCAATACAATAAATTCTACCTGCTATTTTAAGCGTTGTTATTTCTACCAAAACAGCCATACATAAGATTAAACCCGCATTGCATTTCCACACTTTTTTTTATGGGTCGAATTCACAAAACCCCAAAAGTTTTATGGATTAAATAAAGTTAAAATATGGTAATATTTAGACAAAATCACCAAACTATAAGGTTGGGGGCAAGTATAACTTTATAGGATATTAATTAGCATCAATTGCCAATCCAAAAGTCTCCGCTCATGACAAAATTATTTACCATTTTTCTCGTATTCTGTGCCTTTAGCTTAAACGCCATCTCCGCACCGAAACCACCTTTCTTTATTGAGAAAACTATTCTGGGAGTTGTTATTGATGGCACGACCAACGAGCCTTTAACAGGGGCCTCCATTCAAGTAAAGAATACAACGCTGGGAACATTTACCGATGCAGCCGGACGATTTAGTATAAATGTACCAGAGAAGGGTGCTGTAATTCTGATATCCTATACAGGATATGGAAGCCAGGAGATACGTGTAGATTCTAAAAGTTCGGCTTTATCAATAAAAATGGAAAAAAGTAGTTCGGCGAATTTGAATGAGGTTGTTGTGGTAGGATATGGAACCCAACGAAAGGGCGAAGTTACCAGCGCTGTAGTAAGTATAAAGTCCGATGATTTTACACAAGGTTTTGCACGAGATGCCGCACAGTTAATTCAGGGAAAAGTGGCTGGTATATCGGTCGCAACAACCAGCGGAAACCCCAATGCAAATACCCAAATTTCACTCAGGGGTAATAATAGTATCAACGGTTCATCTACACCGCTGATATTGATTGATGGAATTCCCGGTGGATTAAATACTGTTGCACCAGAGGATATTGAATCGATCGATGTGTTGAAAGATGGTTCGGCCGCAGCCATTTATGGAACCCGCGGCACGAACGGGGTAATACTGATTACCACTAAAAAAAGGCATGGAGCAAATAAAGCTGCTACAATAAATTATACAGCATATGTAAGCGTTCAGGAAATTGCCAGGCGTATGGAATTTTTAAGTGCTGATGATTACCGCCGGCTGATTAACGAGGGGGTAAAAGGGTTCAATCAAAATCTTGATCCTGCCAGACCCGGCTACTCTGCATTGTCCGGTACAAATGATGATTACGGAGCTTCAACAGACTGGTTTAAAGCAATTACACGCACACCCGTTAGTCATGCTCATAATCTTACACTACAGGGCGGTACGGCGCAAACCAGCTATACGGCATCGCTGAATTACAGAACATGGCAGGGCATTTTTAAACGGTCGGATAACAACCAGCTTGTAGCGCGTTTGGACATCAATCATTCCATGTTTGAAGGCAAATTGAAATTTAATTTAAATGCCATCAACAGAACCCGTAATTCTTTTGATTTAGGATACAACAACACTTATCGCCAGGCTCTAATTCGCAACCCCACCGAACCAATAAAAACAGCAACAGGCGACTGGTACGAAAGAAATGTTTACATGTATGACAATCCGTTGAGGCGTATAGAAGAGACCGATACTGAAAACAAGGGTTCGGAACTGCGGTTGAACGGAAGTGTAACGTTTACTCCAATAAAAGACCTTAACATAAAACTGTTGCTATCGGATAACAAATCAACCGGGCTTACGGGTTATTATGAAACGTTTAATAACAGGTCTTCTGTAAATGGTAATCGCCCCGGCACTGCAACACGAAGCACAAGCCTTAGTCGCGATGAATTGCTTGAATTCACAACGGACTACACAAAAACTATAAGGAAGCATCGTTTCAGTATTTTGGGCGGATACAGTTATCAGTATTCACTTGATGAAGGGTTCTCCGCTACAAACTCCAATTTTACTTCCGATCTTTTTGGCTGGAACAGGTTGGAGTCGGGGGATGCGCTCGCCTATTTAAACACGAATGCACCTTACGGAGGCGTAGGTATGAACAGTGATAAAGAAGACTGGAAACTGGTTGGTTTCTTTGGTCGTTTAAATTATTCCTTTAACGAGAAGTATATGTTGATGGCAAGCTTGCGAAATGAAGGATCTTCCAAGTTTGGTAAAAATCATCAGTGGGGTCAGTTTCCGGCAATTTCAGCAGGATGGCGGATTAACAAGGAATCGTTTATGAAAAACATTTCTTTTATCAATGAATTAAAATTGCGTGCTGGCTATGGTATAACCGGTACGATACCTAATAACTCCTACCTGTCGCAGGATCTTTATAACCTGGGTGGAAGAATGCTGTACAATGGAATATTTATTCAGTCAATACTTCCGGGCAGTAATCCCAACCCTGAGTTGCGTTGGGAGAAAAAACAGGAGTGGAATTTCGGATTAGACTTCTCGTTATTTAAGAACAGAATTAGCGGAAGTATAGATGCATATCAAAGAAATACAAAAGATATGTTATACCAGTTCAGCGTGCCTGTACCTCCATACCTGTTCCCTACCATTTGGTGGAATGCAGGTACCATGAGTAATAAGGGTATTGAAGTGTTATTAAATGCAACACCAGTAAACGGCAAAAACTTTAAGTGGAATACCAACTTAACTTTTGCTTCAAACAGTAATAAGCTCGTTTCCCTAACTGGTCCTCCCGGAACCAGCGTGTTATCGTTTTTTGGCGCAGGCGGTACCGGCGAACCCATCCAGGAAACGACACACCGAAACTTTATCGGGCAACCTATCGGTAGTTTTTTCGGTTATAAAACAATTGATATCGCCGCAGACTCTACATGGATTATTGAAGGCGCCGACGGAAAGCCAAAATCATTACGAAATTCAACGCCTTCCGATAAACAGGTTTTAGGCAACGGTGTTCCAAAATATATAGTTGGTTTAAACAACAGTTTTAATTATAAGAAATGGGATTTGAATATAAACCTGAGAGGGGCATTCGGTTACCAGATCATGAACTTTCAACGCATGTTTTATGAGAACCCGAAGATCAACCAGTACAACATGCTGAAATCTGCTTTCGATCCGGTTTTTGGGAAAACGCCTATTTATGCTGACCTAGCCTATGTTTCCTATTATGTTGAACAGGGCGATCATTTAAAAATTGATAATGTTAGCTTGGGGTATTCCTTTAACGTCAGCAACAATAAATACATAAAGAATGCAAGAGTGTATGTTGCCGGTTTAAACCTCTACACATTTACCGGATATAAAGGAATTGATCCGGAAGTTAACCGCGTAGGGCTGTCTCCCGGTCTTGATGAAAGGGATAAATATCCAACCACCCGCACTTATACTTTCGGTTTTAACTTAACATTTTAAGCATTTAATATGAAAAAGATTTCAAATTCATTCACTGCTTTTTTAGGATCAGTTTTACTCTTTAGTGGCTGTACTAAAGTTGATGAAGTTGTGTACGACAGGATACCGGCCGATCAGTTTGTACCCACCGAAAAAGATATTCCTTCGCTTATTGCTCCGGTGTACACCAACCTTCGCCCAATGCATGCTTCATGGCATGGCAACTTTGATCTTCAGGAGGAATCTGCAGACGTTATAGTTACACCTGTTCGTCCCAATGGTTGGTTTGACGGTGGCACTTATCAACGTATGCACGAACATAAATGGAACCCGGTGCAAAGCCAGCCTAATAATTTGTGGGCAAACTGTTACAGGGGTATAAACCTTGCCAATCGCCTGATTTTTCAAATTGAGTCGGGGGCAATTCCGGTTACAACCGGCAAAGAAAATCTTGTGGCAGAAATGAAAGCAGCAAGGGCATACTATTACTATAACCTGTTGGATAATCATGGAAACGTACCGATTGTTACAGACTACACGGATGTTAGCTTACCGAAGCAAAGCACCAGACAACAGGTGTATGATTTTGTGGTTAAAGAGTTCACTGACAATATCCCTCTTTTGAGCGATAAAGCTGATAAACTAACTTATGGCCGTTTCAACAGGTGGGCAGCCAAAGGAATTCTTGCAAAAGTGTATTTGAATGCCGGCGTTTATACAGGCACCCCACAATGGGATAAATGCATACAGGAGTGCAACGATATCATCGCGGCCGCTCCCGGACGTTACATTTTGGAGCCTGATTATAAAGCTCCTTTTAGAACAGAGAATCAAAATTCAAAAGAACTGATACTTACAGTTCCATACGATGAAATACTGGCCACTGAATTTAATATGCACATGAAGTCGTTGGATCCGGTGCAGCAGTTTGTTTTCAGTATGTCGGCACAGCCGTGGGGTGGCAGTGCGGCAGTACCTCAATTTATAAATACATACGATCCCGAAGACAGCCGTTTAAAAGACACCTGGATATGGGGTCCCCAAATTAATGCAACCAGCGGAGCCGTTGCCATAAACTATACCAAACATCTTAATGGAATAGCGTTGTCGGGCAGCGACCAGGGGTATCGAATGGCCAAATATGAAATAAAGCAAGGGGCGAGAGCTGCTTTAAGTGTTGATTATCCCCTGGTTCGCTATTCAGATATATTAATGATGAAGGCGGAATCGTTATTAAGAACGGGTAAGGCAAACGAAGCTGCTGCCATAGTAAGCCAGGTTCGGGAAAGGGCTTTCAGAGCTAACCCAACAAAGGCACAGGTTACCGGTGCACAATTAATGATGGGCAGTTCATATCAATATGGTTACTATAATTCCAATGCATCCATTAGCGAAACGCAGGGTGGGGCAGATATTCTTTTCGGAAGATTTTTAGATGAACTGGGCTGGGAGTTTGCCGCTGAAGGGCGACGCCGGCAGGATATTATACGCTTCGGTGTTTTTAGCAGTAAAATTTGGTTCAATCACCGTCCGGCTGCTGCAACCCGTCAACTGTTCCCAATTCCCGAAGGTGAATTAACAAAGAACCCAAACCTCAAGCAAAACACTGGGTACTAAAATGCTTGCAAAAACGTTTTGGTTTTTTCTGTATCGGCGCCAGCATAAGTTGCGGGTCAGGCAACACACAAGTGCACAAAATGCCGAAGTAAGTTGCCCTATCAACGCCAAATGGCAAATATTTTTCAGGTTGGGTAAGCCTGTAACATTTCTGAAAATTCCCCACGGGGTAAAACGCATCTCCCTTTGTCCAAATGGCACTGGGAGATTTTTTTTTCAGGTTTAATGGCTGTAAATAATTTAGTTTCAATTTCACGCAACTTAGCAACTAAAGGCACTTTCCATTTTATTACCGTTCATACACAAGGTTCATATCCAAGCAATAATTGTTAATATACTATAACCGCATTCGTGGTAAAAGAAATACGTTTGATGGGAGATAAAAGCTTTGCCATCCTACATGTATACCATCAGTTGTAAAAGTCGATTTCCCGTTTCAAAAACTCACCGGTATTGTTTCACTTTCTTTTTTGATACTGGCAAATAACAGATCTGTTGCTTCCTTAATTTTTTTTTTGATTATTAAATAAACTGCTATGAAAAGATTGAGGCTTCAAAAGAGGTTGATTAAAAGCGTTGCATTTCTCTTGCTCGTTGGTCTCTCGGTTATTACCTACGGCCAAACAACTGTGACGGGTAAAGTGGTAGACAAAAAAGACAGCCGCCCTATTGAAGGGGTTACGGTGCAGGTAAAAAACGGTACCATTACCACTGTTACCAATGCTACGGGTACATTCTCCATAAAAGCGCCCGCTACTTCAACACTTAGTATTTCGTTTGTAGGTTATACAACGCAGGAAATTAAGGTGGGCAATAAAACTTCCATTACAATTGTGTTGGAAGAGGAAGTTAAGTCGATGGACGATGTGGTTGTAATTGGTTACCAAACCGTGCAACGCAGAAATACTTCTGCAGCCATATCCAGTGTTAAAGGCAAGGATATTGAGAACACACCTTATCCAACATTTGATGCAATGTTACAGGGGCGTGTTGCAGGCTTGAATGTGCTTTCGGTGTCTGCCGAACCTGGGGCAAGTGGTATTGTAAATATAAGGGGAAACAGCAGCGTTGCTAACTCAAGCGGTGGTGCAACTGCAGGTGGTGTTTCCGCCCCACTGTATGTTATTGATGGAGTAGTGTTTGATGTAAATGATATTCGTACAGCATACGGTAACAGTAATCCACTGGCTGCTATCAATCCCAACGATATAGAATCGATAGATGTATTGAAAGATGCTTCTGCTGCTGCCATTTATGGTGCGCGTGCCGCTAATGGAGTGATCATTGTAAAAACAAAACGCCCTAAAAGCGGTCGCCCTCAATTTAGGTTTTCATCATATGTAGGTTTGGTAACCAAGCCAAGTCAAAAGCCAGTAATAGTTGGTGCCGAAGAAAGGCAATTGAAAATGGATATTTTAAGAGAACAGGCATCGTACACACAACAGGGCAATTTATCTCAGTTTTTAACCGATAGCCTGAACCCGGCATTCAATAACGCAACCGATTTTCAAAGCCTGTTTTTCAGGGATGGAATTATCAGGAACATTGATTTTAACGTTGCCGGCATGGCGGAAGGTGTATCGTACCGGTTATCGTTAAACCGTTTTGAAGAAGAAGGTATACAACCCGGTTACGGAATTAAGAGAACAACACCCCGTTTATTTTTAAGCGCCAAGCCTACAAGAAATATTGAGTTCACCACAGATCTGTATATGGGATTTGTAAAAGAACAACGCGGCGATGGAACCGGTAACGTGGTGCCTTACAGTATTCAATCCTTCCCTTCATCGTTCTGGAGAATTGATGATAATACCAGGAATAATTATCTCGGAAAAAACGACAAGGTTCGCGACGATAACCGGACCACCAGCTTTAATGGTAATACAAGAATGATATGGAAAATAACACCGGACATTACTTTTACCAGTTCACTTTCTTATAACTATGGTTTTGTTAGAAGGGATTATTTGCGCGATCGTTCGGTAGTAACCAATAACCGTTCGGATGCATTTTTAACGGAGAACAATTCCCGCCGTTGGGAGGTTGAAAACTATGCAACCTGGTTCAAGAATTTTGGGGGAGCAAAAAAAGATCACAGCGCATCCATATTGGTTGGTCAGGGTGCCGAGGAGCAGGTGATCAATTCAACAACAGCCAATGCAAATGGAATTCCGTTTGACGCCATACGAATTATCTCAAGTGTACCCAATGGGCCTAACCTGGGTGTTTCAACCAACTTTGAGGAGCGTTCAAGGGTTTCTTATTTTACCCGTGCTAGTTACCAGTATAAAGGAAGATATGGTGTTGATGTAAGTTATAGAAGAGACGCCTCGTCAAGGTATGCACCTTCAAGCCGTTGGGGAGTTTTCCCGGCTGTTTCCGGCAGGTGGACCATATCGGATGAACCGTTCTTTAAAAAAGCAAAAGGAGTTATTTCGTTCTTAAAAGTTCGTGCAAGTTATGGTGTAACGGGGCGTGATCCCGGCAGTTACTATGCACAGTACAGGCAGCTTTCAACCAACGTTGCCTATCCAACTTCATCGCTTGGTTTTGGTGCCACGGGTAACGTAATCACCTATAACGGCACAACTGCCATCACTCCCAATTATAATGGTTCGGCACCTGCTACAAACATTACCTGGGAAAAAGCACCGCAATCAAATTTTGGTGTAGACCTGAATATGTTTAAAGACAGGATTGGCCTAACCGTGGATTTTTACAGCAAGGCCAGTAAGGATCTAATATTTACCGTGCCTGTTCCCATCACTACCGGTTACACTACTGCGCAAAATAACTTTGTTGACCTGGTAAATAAAGGTGTGGAGATTACTTTAAACACCAACAATCTTTCTAACAGCAGCCCGCTGAAATGGCAAACAAGTATCAACGTCGCCTTCAACGATAACTTCGTAACAAAGCTTCCCGATGGTAACAGGGACTTCTCTTATGGTCCCGTTTTCCTATCAAGATTGTTGACCATTGGGCAACCAATATATGGCTTCAGGGTATTCAATGTAAACGGTGTATATCCCACTACTGCCGATGTGCCGGTTGATCCGCTCACCGGGCAACGAATGAGAATTTACGGGGGCACCCAGTTTGTTGGTGGCGATAATGCCAAGCAGGATATTAACGGTGACTATAACATTGATGACAATGATATGGTAACGAAGGGCAATCCCAATACCAAGGTGTATGGCGGTATTGTAAACACCTTAGGCTATAAAGGGTTTTCACTGCAAATACTTACAACTTTTATTTCAGGCAGAAGCGTTTGGAACGGTTACCTGTCGGACAAATTAGCTTCGGCAAGTAATAATCCTCCTGTAAACTTTGGTGTATTATCCGGTCCGGCTGCAGAGTTTAAAGACTTAAACCTGTGGAGAAGACCAGGAGATATCGCCACATTAGGTAGCTTGTTCAGTGTAACCGATCCGTGGACAATCAGGTCGTCCATGTTTGTGGAGGATGCCAGTTTCTTCCGGATCAAGACCCTGAATTTTGGCTATACCATTCGCGAAAACAGGTTTACCCGGAAAGTAGGTGTAAAGCAAATTCGCCTTTACAGCGTAATGGATAATCTGAAAGTTTTTTACAAAGCCAATTTGCCCGATCCTGAATCGATAGGAATAGATGGGTTTACCACCGCGAACGGTTACCCTATTCCCAAAAAATTCACCTTCGGTTTAGATATCCAGTTTTAATTTTTTAATGTAAGTAGTATGAAAAAAATCAATCTTAAACTCTGTTATATCTTTCTTATTACAGTAGCTACTGCAGCAACTTCCTGCAAAAAACAGTTCAGTGAAAGGGTTCCAATTAACTCGCCAACTGATGCTAATTTTTGGAACAATGAAAGCGAAGCTACCAGTTCAGTTGCAGGTGCCTATTCGTTGGTGCGCACTGCGCTGAACGAAATGGGGATGGCATTTTATTATTATGGCGACATAGCTACCGACGAGTTTGTAGCCCGCCCGAATGGTGAAGATTATCCTGCAATTACAGGCATTCAATGGCAAACGTTTGTAGCGCCTTCTCAAACCTTCAGGGGCTTAATTAAAATGCGCCGGTGGGATAATTTCTACCGTGCAATTGACCAGCATAACAGGTGCCTCAAGTTTATTCCACCTATTAGTATCGATAAGTTTACTTCGATAGATAAGCAGGGCGCAAAGAACGCTTTAATTGGAGAAGCCTATTTCCTGCGGGCATTTACCTACTTCTATATGTCAAGGGTTTGGGGAGATGTTCCCCTGGTTACAGAAACTGCCGAAGATGCGGCTGCTGCGCCAAACTTGCCGAGGGCCCCGCAAACACAGGTTTTAGATCAATGTATAAAAGACCTGGAGGAAGCCATCAAACTGTTGCCTTATGTAACAAGTGCAGCAACCTCCCGCCCAATTAAAGCTAACCGCGGAACCTGTTATGCATTGCTGGCGCACATCTATGCATGGAAGGGCGATTACGGTAAAGTAATTCCAGCCGCCGATTCAGTGATCCTTCGTGGAGGTTATACCTATGTAAACAGGAGCACGAAAGCAGCTTACCTGAACATGTTTAAAGGCAACTCCAGTGAGGGCATTTTTGAAATTTCGCAAAACTCAAACATTGAGGGTTCGTTAATAACCGGTGGTTATGGCGATATCAACAATAGCATTGCCGCTCGTACTTTAAAAGCGCCTTACCTGCTTACCAACTTAGGCAACTCCTTTTTCACGCTCGATGTAAATACGGTAGCATCGCTATACCCCAATAACGCTGATAGCGTGGATTACAGGCGCCGAAACGGTTTTGATTTCCTGGGTACAACAGATCCAATTTGCATTAAGTATTCTAATGTTTTCTACTCCGGTGCAAACAACACATCGCCACTCAGTTTGAACAATATTATTGTTTTTCGCCTTGCAGATATAAAGCTTTTGAAAGCAGAAGCACAGGCGGCTACTAACTTACCCGGCGAGGCAAGGCTGCTTGTAAATGAAATAAGAACACAGGCAGGGCTCGGGCCAACCACTGTAACCGATGCAAATATGTTTGAAGGTGTTATTGAGGAAAGAGGGAGAGAATTGTTTTTAGAAGGGCATCGCTTTTACGATCTTGTAAGGCTTGGCAAAAAAACGGGCATCCTTAAATTTAATGGTTCGGGTACCGTTATAAGGATGGATGCAACCCAATTTCAACAGGGAAAATATTATTGGCCTGTTGAACCCATCCTTCTCTCGTTAAATCCTTTTTTAGTTCAGACGCCTTATTGGGCTGATAAAATGTAAATGATAAAAATATTGTTATGAAAATTAATGTTAGCAAGCTGTTGTTCTTTGCTCTTTTATCAGCTACGTTGTTTACAGGCTGCAAAAAGAACGATTATTTGTCGGGGGGCACTTTGCACGATCCCGTTACGCCATTAAATAATATTGATTACCTGAAATCAAATTCATTCAAGCTATTTGATACGGTTACTCAAATTATTGATCGTCTTGGCATGACCAATACAGTGAACAGTGCAAAAACATTTTTTGCCTTCACCGATTACGCCGTAGTGAATATGATCAATGTAAAACTGCAGGCAAAACAAGCGGTTAATCCGGCTGCAACTTATACGCTTGATAGTTTGATAAAAGATATTAGCGAAGACTCCATAAAGCAATACCTGTTCAACGAAACAGTTGAGTTGGAAAGCTCCACCGAATTGAAGGCAACGCCTTACACCAGTTTGGGTAACACCTCCATGGCGGCGTTGAAACAATTGCAAACAGGAGCCCAATACCTTACCCGTACGCAGGCGCCAACATACCTGTTGTTTTTTGTAAAAGTAAGAGGCGCGCTTGATGAACCGGGTGTAATTCCGCCGGCAAATCAAAACGATATTTCCATACTTTGTCAAACAACGGGTATTAAAACATCTAATGGTAATACCACACTGCATGTATTGGTTAACACGCACACGTTTGTACGCTTTTAGAATCTTTAAAGTCACTAATTAATTTTCCGATTATGAAATTCAGAACCCTATATTTTGCAGCAAGCATTTGTGCAGCTATGGCAATGTTTGCAGCCTGTACCAAAAACCCCGGAGAAGGCTTTCTTGGCAATAAGTTTTTTTACCTTTCCAATCCCTTTACCGGGGTAAAGGGACGGGTGACCACTTCGGTGCCCATACAGGCAGATGGTTCATCAAACCCATTGTATGTAAAGTTGCTTGCTGTTAGAACAAGGGCTGGCGCAGCAACAGATGCACTAACCAGGTTATACGAAATCCCGATTTACAAAGGAGAGGTAACACCTGCCGATTCAACCCCGGAGTTACTTGCCAAAAAGCTCAGTACCGATATGTATGCACCCTTCAATGTAAATTCAATAGGTGGCAGGTTAGAGCTTACCCCCGCTACCGCATTTGTTGATACGGGTATGTACGATTTTGATATTGAGGTCAGCAATATTAAAGGAGCCAAAACAATCAACAGTATAGCCAAGGTTATTATTACACCATCCGTACCATCGCAAATTGTAAGGCAGTTTGCAGCTACTTCTATTCCTAACAACGAAATGACGGCTAGTTTTGTAACCCAAACCAATTTTGCCGTAACCACGCAACGGATTGACGGACCCAATAAAATCATCGTAAAATTTGTTGATAAAAACGGTACACCTTTCAACCCAAAAACCGGGCAGGTTATTTCAAGGGTAAGTCTTCCCACCAATTTACGGTACGAGTATAAGCAGTTTGCACCTTACTATCCGGAAGAAAAAACGGACACCGCTTTAGTGTACACCTACCCGGCGAAAACGCCTACGTTTCCACTGTTCACGCTTAACAACGCTTACCTGTCATCGTATAGAATTCCGGCGATTTTCAATGATCTTAACCTGAATATCAATCCTGAATTTTCGGTTAGGTTATTCCCAACCGATGGAGTTGCTTTTGTAAGCGGCACCTGGATAATTACCAACAGGATGAATTTTGCAGTAAAAAAATAGTACGCATCGAGCAGGAAGTTTGGTAATGACGAATGGTTTTGTTTATGCGTTTATTGCTTCATAAATTTGTTGCTGCTTTTAACCCCTGATGATTAAAGTTTGGAGTTGCTGATTGTGCATAATCAGCAACTTTTTTTTGGTGCTTAATGATTTCAGAATAGATCAGGGCCTAATATTTTAGGAATATTTCCTTTTCACCTAATGGTTAATATCCGCAGATACTTTGGCAAAATCTTACAGGTAAGCCCATCTTTATATCAATAACTTCAACGTTTGATGGCGCTTTGTTACAATCATTTTTGTTTATA
>JANPIA010000369.1:0-10709 GCA_031424735.1 Segetibacter sp. | reverse complement strand
TGTAACGACGCTGTTTTTTGCATTGCCGCACAGGTTCCGGTGGTTACACCTGCTAATTGCAAGCTTTGTGTTCTACATGGCTTTTTTGCCGGTATATGTCCTGATTTTGGCGTTGACAATTATTGTTGACTACTTTGCCGGGATATGGATAGCAAAATCGGTTGGCAGAAGGCGAAAGGTATTTCTCATAGCGAGCCTGGTTGCTAACATCGGGTTCCTGGCTCTGTTCAAATACTATGATTTTATTATCGAAAATATCAATGTTGCCTTGTCACTTCAGGTGCCAAATCTGAAGGACCTCTGGATATCCACGCAAATCATCCGAAGCAATAATTTTATCAACAGTCATCTGAATCAATGGATGGGTACAGATCTGGCCCTTTTGCAGACGATAGTTTTGCCCATCGGGCTTTCGTTTCATACGTTTCAGGCTATGAGCTATACCATCGAGGTTTATAAAAAAAACCAGGAGCCTGAAACGCATTTTGGTATTTATGCATTGTATGTTATGTTTTATCCGCAATTGGTGGCTGGGCCCATTGAGCGACCGCAAAATGTTTTGCACCAGTTTCATGAGCGAAAATATTTTAATCAGGAAAACCTGATCATCGGATTGCGCCTGATGGCCTGGGGGTTGTTTAAGTAAGTGGTTATTGCAGACAGGTTATCGGAATATGTGAACGCCGTTTACAGCGTTCCCGGTGAATACCACTGGTTGAATTTAGTGATTGCAACAATTTTCTTTGCCATTCAGATTTATTGTGATTTTTCAGGTTATTCTGACATGGCAATCGGTGCTGCAAGGGTCATGGGCTACCACCTGATGATTAACTTCAGGCGCCCTTACTTTGCAACCAATATTCAAGATTTTTGGGCAAGGTGGCACATTTCACTGTCAACCTGGTTTCGGGACTATTTATATATTCCGCTTGGCGGAAATAGAGTTCACTTTAAGCGCTTTTTATTCAATGTATTTCTCGTTTTCGTGATTTCCGGTTTTTGGCATGGTGCCGCATGGACGTTTATCATTTGGGGAGCGCTGCATGCATTTTTCAATTTGTGTTATAACATCTGGAACAAATATGCAAAACAGAGACAGATAGCCCGGGAAGGCTTCCTTTGGAATGCTGGCGGATGGCTGGTAACTATGTCCTGCGTTTGCCTCGCATGGGTGTTCTTTCGTGCAGTCAGTTTTCAGAATGCAAAGGAAATATTCTATCATATGCTTCCTTTCAATTCATCGGTGCCGTTCAAAATGGCTGTTGGTAATACCGATATTTTCGGACAGGGATTTGGTCTTTTCAGTCTATTGATCATTTTAGGCTGTTTGCCTTTTATGTTTTACATCGAAAAACGCCATGAGCCCTTGTTGCTGGAGTTTAATGGAAAGTTTTGGAAAGATGTCGGCTTTCTCTCGCTCACTGTTTTTCTGGTAATTTCCTTTGGTGTTTTTGTAAAACAGAGTTTCATTTATTTCCAGTTCTGATGAATAAATCCTATCTCACCCGGTTGCTTTTCGCCTGTATTCTTGTTGTGGTTGGCTGTTTTTTTTTCCACCGGCTATTGCTTTTTTGCAATACCCGTTATTTCAAAGCTTTTGAAAGGACAGAAGAACTGTTTCAGGGGAAAACAAATTATGACATCCTTTTCCTTGGTTCATCGAGAATGAAGAACCATGCAAACCCAAAAATCATTGACAGTATCCTGCAAATTAATTCTTTCAATGGCGGTCAAAATGCTTGTACCGTAATTGAGGCGAACCTGATTTTACAAAGCTATTTAGCAACACACGCAAGCCCGCAGGTAGTTACCCTTGGTTTGGATGTTTTTTCTTTGAATACAACAACTAACAAGGTGGGTTATTATCCTACTTACCTGCCTTATATGCACCAGGAGGAAGTCAACAAGATATTAAAAAGCCAAGGTGTAAATACCACCTTGTTAAAAACGTTCTCCTTCCTGCATCCGATTGAATACAATGACTTGTACAAATCGTCAATTCTCAAGGTGGCGTTAAAACAAAGGGAATTAAGCAGCAACGATTTTTATTATAAAGGTTTTGAAAGTAATTCAACTGAAGTATTTAATGCAAGCTTAATAGAACCTTCCAAGCCACAGCGGATGGGAGTTGATACCGCAGCTATTAAATCATTGGAAGAACTGGTTGAAACATGTAAAAAACGTCAAATAAAACTGATTTTCATTTATGCACCGGAGTATAAGGGTATGAATTGGAAGAGCATTGTAAACGCTGACAGCATATTTCATATTTACAATAATGTCTCAAGGCGCTTTGATGTTCCATTTTATCGTGACGACTCTTTGGCAATATCAACAGACTCTTTGTTGTTTCGGAATGCAGGCCACCTGAATACAAAAGGCGCCGAGTATTATAGTGCTCTTTTGTCTTACAGGCTTAAGCCGTTGCTGAAGCAGAAAAGTTATAATGCTGATGAAAACAGGCAATAAGACGACTCCTGTTACCGCCGTGAAGCCGACTATGAAAAAACGTATTTTACATGTAATAGATAATTTGGGAAGAGGTGGAGCAGAAACGCTGTTGGTAGGTATTATAAAAGCATTGCCGGATGTTGCGCATGAAGTTGTAATGTTGAATGAGCGAAATGAGTTCAAAAATGAGTTGCCGCAGGGTTTAACCATTCACTGTCTCCGGTTTACCAAAAAATATCAACTTTTAACAGCCTGCTTTCGGTTACGTCAAATAATAAAAACGTTCAATCCGCATATTGTGCATAGTCATCTTTACTGGAGTAATGTTATTACACGTTTAAGTACTCCTAAAGAGACGCAACTGTTCTTCTCCAATCACTGTATGCAGTCATTCGAAGCATTTAAAAATCCTTTGCTGGTACACCTCGAAAAGCTTACTTATCACAGGCATCATACGTTAATCTCTGTATCACAAGCCGTGGAGGAGGATTATAAGAAATATATTCCAATAAAGGGAAAGACGCATGTGCTACACAATTTTGTGGAGGATCGCTTTTTCCGGACTGCCTCCCAAACGGGTTCATTTGATTTGCTTAGATGTGTAGGTGTGGGTAGAATGACAGAACAAAAGAATTGGGGTTTCCTGGTTCAGGCGTTTTCCAGGCTGAAAGATGAAGAAATATACCTGGATATCTATGGCCAGGGGCCTTTGCTGCAAACGTACCAACAGCAGTGTAAAGAATTAGGTCTGAAAAAACTCGTGTTCAAAGGAGTAAATGAACAGTTGTTTGATTTATTACCTACGTACGACCTTTTTGTTTCATGTTCTCTTTATGAGGGACATCCGGTAAGCGTTTTGGAAGCAATGGCTGCGGGATTGCCCTTGTTATTGTCCGATATTCCGGTAATGTATGAAGCAGCAAAAGAGGCGGCGTTTTATTTTAACCTCGATGATGAAATGTCTTTTATAAAACAAATTGTTGAATTGAAAAATAACCGCCACTTGTTAAACCTTTCTGCAATGAATGCTAAAGCTTTGGTACATGCTGATTATACGAAGAAGAAGTACATCGAATCCCTATTGAATATATATCATCTATAACGATCATACTATGGCCTGTTTGTTCTGTCAATCCCAAGATATTACAGAAGCTTCCTTTCCGCGAAGAACCTCTTTTAATAACAAAATATTTTCTTACAAGCAATGCAGAAGCTGTGAACTTGTTTTTATTGATCCATTACCAACAAACGAAGACTATAAAGCAATGTACAGCGTTGCTTATCATGAGCAGTTTTACTTTGATAAAAAGCCATTTGAAGATTTTACCTGGTTACTTACCTTATTAAGTAATGCAAACGCCCAAAAGAGTTTTGTTGATTATGGCTGCGGTGATGCTAGTTTATTGCGTTTTCTGCATAAGCATGGATATAAGTGTACAGGAGTAGAATTTGATGAAGAAAATATATCCAGGTTAAAAAGTTTAAACCCCGGTATTGAATTTTTTACTGTCTCAGACTTTTGGAACCAGCAGGATAAGATTGATACTTTTTACACTGGCGATGTTTTAGAACACCTGATTGACCCTGGCGATTTTCTTCATAAAGCAAAACAACGTCTGAATGAAGGAGGGTTGTTTGTTGCGAGGGGACCGATTGAAAATAATAACAGTATTGGATTGTTTGTAAGGAGACTTATTTCAAAATTTGCAGAAAGCAAAAGTAATATAGCTGCACATATACCTTATCACATTACGTTCTCAAACGCTAAGAATCAGAAAACATTTTTTGAAAACGAAGGATTTAAATCCATCTATTATAAAATTTTAGAAACACCCTGGCCCTACCCTGAGCGATTTAGTCTTAACCTCAGAAAGATGATCTACTTCATAATAGGAAAGAGTTCGGTGCTTCTTAGCGCATTGAGCAAAAGTTGGGGTAACCGTTTTATTTACGTTGGTAAAAAATAAGTTATGTGTGGCATTGCGGGATTTATTGATTTTAGAAAGCAAAGCACCGAAGCTGATTTGAGAGGCATGTCGGATTGCTTAACTCACCGTGGTCCGGATGGAAGTGGCACTTTTTTTTCTCCCCTTCAACATGCCTACGTTGGATTAGGGCATCGGAGGCTTTCCATTATCGATTTAAGTGAGTCGGCTGGCCAGCCTATGCACTACAATGGGTTACACCTTGTTTTTAATGGGGAGATTTATAATTATAATGAAATACGGGAAGTTCTCCTGAGCAAAGGTCATCAGTTTCAAACGCATTCAGACACAGAGGTTATTTTGCATGCATGGCAAGAATGGGAAGAAGAGGCGATAAACCAGTTTCGGGGAATGTTTACGATTGCCATTTTTGATGAGAAAAAAAACGAGGTCATATTTATAAGGGACCGGGCAGGTGTAAAGCCTTTGTATTACTATTATCATAACGAATGTTTTCTTTTTGCATCTGAGTTGAAATCCATCACACGCCATCCTGCATTTGAAAAAGAAATTGACACCAATGCAGTTGCTTCATTTCTTCAATACGGGTATGTCTCACATCCGCATTGCATTTTCAAACATGCTTATAAGTTAAAACCCGGTCACTTGCTTCGGCTGAACCTGGAAAACAGGCAAATAAAGTTGAAACAGTACTGGAATGTGTACGATTACTACAACAAACCCAATCTAAAGATTGGGTTACCTGATGCTATTAAAGAAACCGAAAGAATATTAACCGAGTCGTTTCAGTATCGTATGGTGGCCGATGTTCCGGTTGGTGTTTTTTTAAGTGGGGGTTACGACAGTTCCTGCGTTACTGCTCTCCTGCAAAAAAATACAGGTGAAAAGATCAAAACCTTCACCATCGGGATGACAGATGGAAAACTGGATGAGGCACCTTTTGCAAAACAAGTTGCAGCGCATCTGGGAACGGATCATACAGAGTATTACTGCACACCGGAAGAGGCGCTTAGTATCATTCCCGAACTTCCTTTTTACTATGATGAACCTTTCGCCGACAGTAGCGCAATTCCTACTATACTGGTAAGCAGAGTTGCAAGGAAAAAGGTGACTGTTGCTCTTTCTGCTGATGCAGGTGATGAAATTTTTGCCGGGTATAACCGCTACGATTATATAAGCCGCTATGGAAATAAAATCAAAGCAATGCCAAAGCCAATCCGGACAATGGCTGCTGCGGCCATGGAAAACATATCATCTGAAAGCATTCCTTATTTCCGTAATAAGTATAATTTTCACAGCCGGTATGACAAACTAAAAAACCTGTTGCAAGACCCTTCACCTTCCCAATTACTGAAAAACCTCAGTCAGGTTTATACCCAAAAGGAGGTGGCGCTTTTATTTAAACAACCGGTTGTGGAATTACACACAGCGCATGAAAGCAGTGAGCTGAAAGATGCATTTTACGATCCGCTTTCGTTCATGATGGCAGTAGATTATCAAACATACCTTGTGGATGATATACTGCAAAAAGTAGACAGGGCAACAATGTCCGTAAGTTTAGAGGGACGAGAACCATTTTTAGACCAACACATTATTGAATGGGCAGCCCAACTGCCGCAGGAATTCAAGTATCATAAAGGACAAAAAAAGTATATCCTCAAACAAATAGTTCATCAATACATTCCAAAGGAAATCATGGAAAGGCCTAAAATGGGATTTGGCATTCCTATTGAAAATTGGCTTGCAAAAGAGCTAAGACCATTGGTAGAGGAATTTCTTAGCAGAGAGGCCCTGGCTGCTCATGATTTATTCAATATAGAGGAAGTTCAGGATATGGTCAGGCGTTTTTTTAATGGCCAGAAAGAAAAGCATTTAAAGATTTGGTATTTGCTGATGTTTCAAATGTGGTACAAGCAATGGATGTAAAAAGGGCACGCAAAAAGGTTTTGTATATAACGTACGATGGGCTGACCGATCCATTGGGGCAATCGCAGATATTACCTTATATTATCGGCTTGTCCAGTGACTATGATTTTACCATTTTAAGTTGTGAGAAGAAAGCAAGATTGGAGTCTCATCAATCTACTATTGATGAGATTTGTAAGCGACATCACCTTGCCTGGAAGTATACCTTTTTCAGACGAAAACCTCCGGTGTTGGCAAAGCTGCTGGACCTTTACGAACTTAAGCAAAAGGCAATTGCACTGTATAAAGAAAACCGGTTTGAACTGATACATTGCAGAAGCTACATTTCTATCGAAATTGGTCTGCTTTTGAAAAAAAAGTTTGGCGTGAAGGTTCTTTTCGACATGCGGGGCTTTTGGGTGGATGAACGTGTTGACGGTGGTTTATGGAACCTTAAAAATCCGGTTTTCAAATTTGCTTACAACCGTTATAAAATCAAGGAAGCTTCTTTTATAAGCAATGCAGACCACATTATTAGTTTAACAGAAGTAGGAAAGCGTGAATTAGCTTCCTGGAGCTGCTATAATCCTGCAACGCCAATTACTGTCATTCCTTGCATGGTGGACTTTTCTGTATTTAACTACAAGACTAATCTGAGTAAGGAAGAGGCAAAAGAGATGCTTGGCTTTTCCAGGAATGATTTCGTGGTAAGCTATCTGGGGTCATTAGGTACATGGTACCTACTCAATGAAATGCTTGATTTTTTTAAGGCGGTAAAGGAAAATTACAAGGAAGCAAAATTCCTGTTTATTACGCCAGATGAGGCTTCTTCGATATTACCGGTAGCGCAGGCCAAAGGCTTACACGTGGAAGATTTTAAGATTGTTTTTGCACAGAGAGCTGAAGTAGCTGGAAAGATAAAAGCATCTGATGTTAGTCTTGTCTTTATCAAAAGGTGCTACTCCAAACTGGCAAGCTCACCCACTAAACTTGGTGAGTTGATGGCAATGGGAATTCCCGTTATTTGCAATGAAGGCATAGGAGATGTAGATACCATTGTTCAAAATGCAAAGGGTGGTTTGCTATTGAAAGACTTTTCTTCTCAATCCATCCAGCCTGTTGTAGCAAAGCTGCCTTCTTT
Source organism: Segetibacter sp. (assembly GCA_031424735.1). GTDB lineage: Bacteria > Bacteroidota > Bacteroidia > Chitinophagales > Chitinophagaceae > Segetibacter. The sequence continues at coordinate 3,266 of JANPIA010000369.1, read as the reverse complement.
AGTAAAACTCTCTGCACAGGAAATCTCGGAAAGTATCAATCCTTACTACAATTTATTGATTGGCGTCAGTAAATATCAATCAGTTTACCAAACGCTTTTAGAGGAAAATGGACCACAAGAGAAAGAATAAGGTACTGTTTCTTTGTCCTTATCCCTTTAATGTTGCACCCAGCCAGCGTCTGAAGTTTGAGCAGTACTATCCGGTCTTCCGGGAAGCCGGTTACCAGATCACTCATAGTTCTTTTGTTACGACTGCTTTCTGGAAGATTATATACAAAAGAGGTAAGTATCTGCCCAAATCGTTTTTTACTCTTTTGGGATACGGTAAGCGGTGTTTTGACCTCGTCAGGCTTCCATTTTACGATGTAGTTTACGTTCATCTTTGGGTAACACCTTTCGGTCCGCCTTTATTTGAAAGACTGGTTAGAATGTTAGCCAGGAAGATGGTGTATGACATTGATGACATGATTTACCTAAAGGAGCAAACCAGTAAGGCAAATCCAATTATTAATAGTTTGAAAGGAAAAGGAAAGCCAATTTACCTTTTTCGGTCTTCTGATTTTGTGCTCACCAGTACCGATGCCATACAGGAGTACGCATCAACTTTCAATAACAATGTTGTAAAAGTTCCCATTTCAGTGGATACTGAAAGATACCTGCCTAAGCAAGACTATAACATCGAAAATAGAAAGCTGATTATAGGTTGGACAGGGAGTTTAAGTACTTCGCCTTACCTACATTTATTGGATAATGTATTGAAAGAATTGAGCAGGGATTTTGATTTCCGTTTGCTGGTAATGGGTGACCAGGATTTTCGGATAGAAGGTGTTGATGTTGAGGCAGTTTCCTGGAGTGCATCCTACGAAGTTTCTACTATTGCAAAATTTGATATTGGATTATATCCTTTGCCCAATGATCCGTGGGTCTATGGTAAAGGCGGCGGAAAGGCCTTACAATACATGTCACTTGGTGTGCCTACAGTGGCAACAGGGATTGCTTACAATCTAAAAATCATTCAAGATGGTGAAAATGGCTTCCTGGTAAACACCGAAAGCGAGTGGAGAAATGCATTGGCGAGGCTTATGCAAGATGCAGAATTGCGCAAGAACATCGGAAAGAAGGGTGTGAAAACGGTAGAGGATCAGTTTTCAATTAACGCAAATAAATCTGTTTATCTTGACCTTTTGTCGCCTGGTAAATCTGATTAATTCGCAAGTGAGCATTATTTTGTTAGATAGCTATAACCTATTCAGGACAAGCTGTACTTTTCTTCAGGTTTGAATTTTTTCACAGGACTTGTTTGCGCGGCAGCTAATGATCCTTTGAAATATATGATCAGTAGTAAGGCTGCAAAAAACGGTAAGCAAGGAATTTTATAACGGGAAAGAGATCCGAAATTTCCGGTGGAGATACCAACAGCAAATGCAAAAATCAAAGAGTAAATCAGGAAAAATAATAAGTTTGGATCCTTTATTGTTACTTGGATGCTTCTTATGAGTCCTCTTTTTAGAATTACGTAAAAGAATAATACTACAAACGCAAATGATTCAAAAGCCGATAAAAACATTATCGGCTTTTTTGCTTCCCACAGGAATGGCCTGAATAAGGTTACAACTACTGCTTGCGGAAATTTTGTAATCATGCTGCCGATGGTCGGTTCAAAATTCCCTAAATCATAAGCCGAACCGCCATCCACTTCTGAAACGTAGTTGATATAACCTTGTGTAACCTTCGCTGTATTGGCTAAATTTTCTAAAGAATATCTTCCTAACTCTGCAGCAAAACTTTGCGACACAAATAACAGCCCGCCCACACAACTGCTCACAGATAATATATTTACAATCCAACGTATAGTTTTAAAACGGATTTTATTTGAGAAATTCATTAATAGCCATATGCATAAAGCGGGTATGAAGGCCACTAATATATAAACCTTTGTCAATCCTATAAGATAAAAGCTAAGGGCAAGCAATAGCAGATTTCTTACTGAGTAGTCGTTGTCAATAAAAATTTTGAAAACAGTGTAGGTCATCCACCCAAGGCCAAACATGCATATTGTATCCTTAAACATTGCCGAACCCCAAACAATTGTACTGGGTATAAACAAGAAGGCAATTGCCAAAGGTTTATGGAGTGTAGGATAGATCCCTGCAAAAGTTTTGAACATAGCCCACATCCCGGTAAAAGAAAAAAAGGCAAATAGCAGAGCAATAGGAATATAGGTTGTTCCATTAAGCAGGCCGAAAATTGCACCAATAACGCCGACTGTGTAGCTGGTTGCGTCATTATACCAATAAAGTTGCGATGAGTATTTATAGATAAAAGGATCACTTTCAGGTGAGGCTCTGACTAAAAGGTTTGTCCAGATGCTTACTGAATCATTCAGTGCTGAATTGATCGTTTTACTATGAGAGAAGAAATTGAAGGTGTCACCAGCTCCATAATAATATTGATAAATAATTGCAATAAAAATGGCACCTCCAAACTTTACCAACAACCCTGGAAGATAATACCTGCGCAGTGGATGACTGGCAGGATAATACCTATCACGAATCCGTTTCGCAATAAATATTAAAACGAATAAATACAACGGCGTTAATACAAGATCCCAGATCGTTAAGTATTGCTGTTCCACACGGGTTCATTATTAGTTCAGCGAAAATAGGGGAGAATACTTCTCGTTTCCAAAATAGAGAGGAAGCCGGGTATCATGCACTGCCGTAGTGGCGATGTTGCCTCAATGAGCACTGCGCCAAAGGACTGGTTTAATTTTTTTATATGCAAGGAAGAAAATAAGATTAGGTAATCGAATTTGAAAACAAAAGACGAATGAAGAAATTTTTAGTGGTTGGTGCTGGCTTTTCCGGTGCCGTACTGGCCAACGAATTGGCTAATAACCTGGATTGTCAAATAGACGTGATAGATGAGCGTTCGCACATTGGTGGAAATTGTTACACAGAGCGGGACGAAAAGACGGATGTGATGATTCATATTTATGGCCCGCATATTTTTAATACCGACCGGCAGGATATCTGGGATTACGTTAACAAATTTGTAGAGATGGTGCCTTACATCAACCGTGTTAAGGCAAACTACAATGGCGCCATTTACTCAATGCCGGTGAATCTCCATACCATCAACCAGTTTTTTGGCAAGTCACTGGGACCTGTTGAGGCTAAAGAATTCTTGACATCCGTAGCCGATGATTCTATTGAAGAGCCTAAGAATTTTGAGGAGCAGGCCATGAAGTTTATCGGTCATGATTT
>JANPIA010000368.1:0-5611 GCA_031424735.1 Segetibacter sp. | reverse complement strand
TTCGGTAAACCGATGATTGTAGGAAATCATTTTTCCTTTTGCATCCACCAATAATATTCCGTCTACACTGCTTTCGTTGTGGGCTTCCAGTAAAGCTTTCCGGTATTCCAATAATGATTGGGCTTCTCTCTGTTCTGTAATATCTCTCGATACGGAAATAATATTTGTAACTACATCGCTGCCCGTGTCGTGAACTGGTGATACCATTACATCCCACCACTTGGGCGTTCCTTTTGCGGTAAAGCAAAGTGCCTGGAACTGTGCAGTTTTACCTTTTTTTGCTGTGGCAATGGCATCCACTGCTACCTGGTAGTTTTCTTCTCCCCAAAGTTCTGCCCAGGGTTTATTTTTGAATTTCCCAAAATCATCTATCTCCATTATGCACCTACCATTCGTATTCATGTACTGAATTAGCCCTTCGCTATCTATGATCTTTACACAATCTGGGCTGTTTTCCAATACACTGCGGCTAAAAGCTTCACTGTCTTTTAATTTTTCTTCCGCAAGCTTTTGTTCATGAATATCAAAACCTACCCCAACGTAACCATTAAATTGCCCATTGGGCAACATGCGTGGATTGGCTTTAAAGGAGTGCCAGCGATATTCCCCATCGTGTTTCAATACCCTTATTGCCGGAATAATGTACGACTGCTGATCTTGAAAAGCCGGTGTAAAATACTGCATCACTACCGGTACATCGTCCGGGTGAACAATGCCGTTCCATGCTCTTCCTTTTGCCTCCTCAAAATTTTGACCGGTATATTCTAACCAGGTGCGGTTCCAATAGCTAACCGGCGCTGCACTATCAGGTTCAATTATAAAAACAAACATGGGGCTTCCATCTGCCAGGTTGCGAAAACGTTCCTCACTTTCCTGAATGCTTTTGCGGCTTTGCACTTGTTCTGTCACATTGGTGGCAATGTCCATAATACCATAAACTTTTCCTTCTGCATCAATAAGTGGAACATAGTTTATATCAAAGAAGCCTTTCTCCATTACCCCGTTTCTTTCAATACTTACCTCTTCACCAAACGATTGGTACATTTTCCCGGATGTGAAAACATCGTCCAGGATTTGTAAAAATGGCTGTTTTTCCCCCGTTAATTCCGGCATTACCGTAGCCAAAGGTTTGCCTATAATGTTGGCGCCTTTACCTACTGTTGTAATAAACTCATTGTTGGCAGTATCAATAATCAGGTCTCTCCCAATAAATAGTCCGATGCCAATTGGTGCTGCTGAAATAAGCGACTTTAATTTAGTTTCACTTTCTTCTACTTTTTGGCGGGCCAAAACCTGCTCGGTTACTTCCGAAGCGTGTATCATTATATTGGTAACATGCCCATCGCTGTTCTTAATGGGTTTAGCAATAAAATCATAGTAACCTGTTTTTGAGGTGCCCTTTGCATCCAGGCTTGCGCGAAATTCATGGGCTAAAAAAGGTTCACCCGTTTTGTATACGTTATCAAAAATTTCAAAAATTCCCTGCCCTTCCACTTCCGGAAAAACCTCCTTTATTGTTCTCCCAATAAGATTTTCGCGGTTGCGGCTAAACAGGTTTTGGTATAACTCATTTGCTAGTATATATCGCTGGTCGGGTAGCTCCAATAACGCAATAGCCGCGGGTGCCTGGCTAAAAAAATTGCGGAGATTTTCATTGTACTGAAGTTCTTTTTCGTGCATTTGTTTTTGTTCGGTGATATCTATACCCGAGCTTATAAAGCCAGCAAAAGTATCATCGGGGTGGAAGCGTGGTGAGCCTTTGGCAAGCAGCCACCGGTATTCTCCGTTTTTATTTAAAAACCTGAATTCGCCGGTAAAAAAAGTGGTTTGTTCAAAAGCATCCAAGTAATTTTTTATATAATCCGCCTTATCGTCCGGGTGTATAAGATCAGCCCAACCAAATTCAACAAGTTCATTCATGGTACGTCCCGATAAGGTGCTCCATGCTTTATTAAAATAGGTTGCCTTACTTGTTTCGTCGCCAACAGCAATCAATACATCGGTGGCTTCTGCCATTGTGCGAAAACGTTCCTCACTTTCCTGTAATTTTTTCGCACCAAACACTTTTTCGGTGGTTTCAACGCAGGTAACAAACACGCCTTCCGGATTACTATCTTCTCCTCTTACGGCACTGTAACTGAACGTCCAGTAAACATCTTCAATTTTTCCGTTCCTGTAAATTGGTATCAATTGATCTTCACTCCACGAGGCTTCGCCGCCCGCCAAAACCTGGTCAATCAATGGTTTAATGATGTCCCAGATCTCCGTCCAAACCTCTTCGCCTTTTTTACCCAATGCATCGGGATGTTTGCCTTCGTTGCCGAGGCTGGGGCGGTAGGCATCATTGTAAAAACAAACCAGGTCTTTTCCCCAAAAAAGAAACATGGGAAATTTTGAGTTTAATAAAATACCCAGTGTAGTGCGCAGTACAAGGCTCCATTGTTCAGGTGGTCCAATTAAAGTTTCACCCCAGTTTTTTGTTCGGATGAGATGTCCCATTTCGCCGCCAAACAATGGAAATGAGCTATTATCGCTGGTGTTTGCATTCATAATTGCGCTTGCTAAAAAAATTGTTCTGCGGATTGTTTTAACGCTCCGATGCTGAAAGATAAAATAAAAAGTAGGTTTGGGCCTCGTTGCCGGGTTGCTGCTTTGTAAACAGGAAGAAGCGCCAAAAGTTTGGCAGTATTTACGCGCTATTAATGGAAAAGTTTTTTGAAATAAGATGGTTCATTAAACGCTGATCATTACCGAATGAACCGCTGAGGCTATTTCTTTTATGAGGGAAGTATCTTTCTCTATGGCGTTACCCACTACAATTACATCAGCACCTGCTTTGCAGTTCAGGTATGCCTTTTCAGGATCGGTTATACCTCCGCCAATTAACAGGGGCGCTTCTATGTGGCTGGCTACCATTTGTATCATCGCTTCGGGTATAGGTCGTTTTGCACCACTGCCGCTGTCCATATAAATCAGTTTCATGCCCAGCATTTCACCAGCCATCGCTGTGCACAATGCAATTTCATTTTTATCGGAGGGTATGGGAGTAGCATTAGAAATATAGGAAACCGTGGTTGGGGCGCCTCCGTCAATAACCATATAACCGGTAGGCATAATTTCCAAACCGCTTTTGCGTACAAATGGAGCACTTACCACGTGCTGACCGATTAATAATTCTGCGTTTCTGCCCGAAATAAGGGAGAGATATAAAAGGGCATCGGCATATTTGCTTACTTGTGAGGGGCTGCCGGGAAAAAGGATTACCGGGATATTACAAATTGCTTTGATCTGCTGAATGCAATCATCTAAATGATTAGAGATTAACAAACTTCCGCCAACAAGAAAGTAGTCAACCTTTGCATCAAGAGCGAGTGATACTAATTGTTCAATTTTAGGAGCATCCACTTTATCAGGGTCTACCAATACCGCAAACGATTTATGGCCCTGCTGTTTATTCCTTAAAAAATGCTGGTATAGCTTATTCTTCATGCAATTGGTATCATCTGGTCTTTACAAAAATGCAAAAACTTTTCTGTTTATGACGTTTAATTTCAGTTTATCGTTGCCCCTAAAGTCATCGATGTAGCGAATTTCGGGTAAAATGTTGGTTTATTGCCATTCGGTATCTGCCAATATAACAAACGTCCGTAAAAAACACTTTGTTCTTTTTGAGATTTTAAAAATTGCAGTCCTTTTATGCAAAGCCTTGCTGAAACGGGATTGAAAAGGATCACTGGCACCGTACCTTTTTTTTAATGAAAAAGACAAGAGGATATTGGCTTGAAATAAGTTACACCCATGCCAAATTTTAAAGCAAAAATTAATATAGCCATGAAACGCAGTGCCTATTTGATTCTGCTTTTTTTGTGCACATTCTGTTGATATTTCAGAGAAGGAATTATCAGAAAGGAAAAATATTTTCGTCGCCTGTCTCGCAACTTTTTAAAACAGCTAACCTCAATCCATCATATCAAAATTTTATTGCCCATGCCAGCATCCCAGCCAAAAAAAGGATTACAGTTTCCGCGTCGGTTCACTAAAGAAGGCGTTTCGCCTTTCGACATGTTTGAGTACGACTATCGCACCAGCATCATTCGTAACCCGAATGGAGAAGTGGTGTTTGAAATGAATAATGTTGAAGTGCCAAAACAGTGGAGCCAGATAGCCACTGACATCATCGCACAAAAATATTTTAGGAAAGCGGGGGTGCCTCAGGCAGATGGAAGCTCGGGTAGAGAAACATCCACCAAACAGGTAGCCCACCGTATGGCCAATTGCTGGAAGGTTTGGGGAGAACGTTATGGATACTTTGCTACCGCAAACGATGCGGATGTATTTTACGAGGAGCTGGTGTATAGTATTTTAAACCAGGCTTGCGTACCTAACAGTCCGCAATGGTTTAATACCGGTTTGTACGAAAGCTATGGCATTAAAGGGAAGCCCCAGGGGCATTATTATGTTGATCAGAATGACGGCAAATTAAAAAAATCCACATCAGCATATGAGCGCCCACAACCACATGCTTGTTTTATATTAAGTGTGGAAGACGACCTGGTGAACGATGGCGGAATCATGGATCTCTGGGTAAGGGAAGCGAGAATTTTTAAATATGGTTCTGGTGTAGGAACCAACTTTTCAAACATTAGGGGCGAAGGTGAAAAGTTAAGTGGTGGTGGAACTTCAAGTGGCTTAATGAGTTTTTTAAAAATTGGTGACCGTGCAGCAGGCGCTATTAAAAGTGGGGGTACAACCCGTCGCGCAGCTAAAATGGTTTGTCTCGACCTGGATCATCCTGAAATTGTTGATTTTATTGATTGGAAAGTAGAGGAAGAAAAGAAGGTGGGTGCATTGATCAATGCGGGCTATGCCTCCGATTACGAAGGTGAAGCTTACAAAACAGTCAGTGGTCAAAACTCCAATAACTCAGTTCGCATACCCAATGAATTTTTTGATAGGTTAGCAAACAATGAAGATTGGGAGTTGAAAGCAAGAACGGATGGCAGAACGATGAAGCGCATTCCGGCAAGAGAATTATGGAACAAGATTGCTTATGCAGCCTGGCGATGTGCCGACCCCGGGGCGCAATACAATACCACCATTAATGAATGGCATACCTGCCCGCAGGGTGGAGAAATCAGGGCATCCAACCCCTGCAGCGAATACATGTTCCTGGATAATACTGCATGTAACCTCGCCTCTGTAAACCTTCGCCAGTTTTTCGACGGGGATACAAATATTTTTGATGTAGAAGGCTTTGAATACACCTGCCGCTTGTGGACGGTGGTATTGGAAGTGTCGGTGCTGATGGCGCAGTTTCCTTCAAAAGAAGTTGCCCAGCTTTCGTACGATTACAGAACCCTGGGTTTGGGTTTTGCCAACCTCGGCAGTATGCTAATGGTTAGTGGCATAGCCTACGATAGTGAAGAGGCACGTGGTATTGCAGGTGCAATAAGCGCTATCATGACTGGAGTGAGTTATAAAACCAGTGCTGAGATGGCGGGCATTCTTGGAACCTTTAACAAATACGAAGAAAACAAACAGGATATGTTGCGTGTAATGCGCAACCATCGCCTGGCTGCATACGATGCGGATACCTACGAAAAACTTAGCG
>JANPIA010000367.1:0-15610 GCA_031424735.1 Segetibacter sp. | reverse complement strand
CGTAATCTTCAATACGCACACCCCAGGTTGCTCTTAATTTATCAGTAAACTGGTTATCGAATTGAAGGAAGCCTGCATTTAAAATGGTGTTGGCAATATACCTGTACCGGTCGCCGGGCAGTTCGTTAAATGCAAACTTGTTATCAAAACCGTTTCCAAAATTTTCCGGGCTAAATACTACATCTGCCGGTAAAGCCTGCAAGGTTTTGTTTTCTCCCGTTGGAATGTAAATAGCAAATGGACGTGAGTTAAATAACCGGTCTTTTACCTGGAAAAAGTACCCGGCTTTAACAGATTGGTTCAGGCCAAACAAACCAAAGTTTGTGGTTACATCGCCACCCGTATTGTATATGTAGTCGCTCAAAAATCCATAGTAGCGGCTACCCGATTTTTGCGAAGTGTTGGAAGCGCCTACCAATAGTAAATAAGGTGCATTTGGAATGGAGGGATCCTGGTTATATTGTATGCGACGCTGATCCGGGACGTACTGGTCTAAAATATTGAAGCTTCCATACCAGTGTAACTTCGATTTTAATGATGTGAGATTATGATCGCCGGAAAGTTGGGTGTTGAAGAAAGTGTTGCTTTTAAGTGCCAGCTCAGTGGCTTTGATGTTCTCTCCTAATGTAGAGTTGCCTTCAAAATCCTTACCCGTTCTTTCGGTTACATAGTTGGTGGCGTTTACATTTAAAATGTTCTTAAACGAAATTTTATGGTTGTTACCTAACTGTAAGGTAAGGTTGCCAAGCGCTCCCCATAAAACATCTTTACTGTATTTATTATTATCGTAGTCAAAATTCAAACTTGCCATTCCATTTTGGATAGAGTACAGGCTGTTTTTAAATTCGGTACGTTTTACCGACTGATTGTAGTTAACTGCGAATACGCCACCCAACTTACTGGCACCCTTTAGTTTTTTGTTGAAACCTGTGCTTACCTGGAAGTTTGAATTCAATAATGGAGTAAAGTTGGAAGTTGTTTTGTCGGACGACCATACGTTTTCAAACAATTTTCCGTATGCCGTTTTTTTCGCCTGGTCGTTACTGCCAAATACTGATTTGGTGGGAAGACCAGCCGGCAAGGTGCGGCTGCCATCATCTAAACCCAACCAATCGTACCGGCCGCCGCGATAGGTATAAAAGTCATGTCCGATGGTTTGTGTATTAAACCCTGTGCCCACTTGTACATTTAAAAAGTTTGCCGCCGGTACATCTTTGGTGTTTACCTGCACTAAGCCTCCTGCCCACTCACCGGTAAGCTCTGGAATGAATGATTTATTGATAATGATATTATCGATCATCGCCGAAGGAAAAATATCGAACGAAAAGGTTTTACGGTCAGGCTCGGTACTGTTCAACAAAATACCATTCAACATCGCCTGGTTATACCTGTCGCTTAAACCACGCACCACCAGGTATTTTCCTTCCTGTATTGAAGTTCCGGGTATTCGTTTAAGCACTTCACCGGTATTCTTATCTGGCGAACGCCTGATGGCTTCCGCCGAAATTACCTGCGAAACAGTGCTGGTATTTTTCTGGTACGATATCAGCGCATTTACACTTTCCCTGCGCGAAGACGACTTAACTTTTACATCCGACAATTCATTTTTGCTGTCGCTCATCACTACATTCAATTCTTCGGTTTTGCCAGCTTCAACCAATACACCATTTACTGTTTTAGCATTGTAACCTACTGACGATAGCTTTACGATGTAAGTACCCGCTGCCAGGGTAATGGTAAATATGCCTTCAATATCTGTAGAAGTTCCTTTGGATAATCCGTCGATACTCACTGAAATGCCAGTTACCGGCTCATTTCGGCTGTTAATAACTTTGCCGCTGATTTTGCCCGTTGTTTGTGCTACGAGGGAAGAAAATGATGAAGTAAAGAGGATGGCAACCCATAGAAAAAATCGTTGCGGGGTAAGTAAGTTCTTCATGCCGCAAAAGTATCCGCGTCATATTACCGCGGTGTTAAGGGAGTGTTACCGCAATATTATCAAATGATGCAGTTATAGCCTGTACGGTACAATTTTTTTGGCACAACGGATATTATGGTTTTATTAATTAAACATTTAAAAATTTATTGTTTACTGCATAACTCTATTTTTGCGCAAATAAATTAAGGTATGGGACTAAATACAATTGGCAGGCTTTTTATGCCGAAAAACAAAGTTTTTTACGACCTGTTTGAAGCTGTTGCGGTAACAGTGCACAAAATGGGAACCGTTTTAAAACAGTTGGTAAACGAGCCCGACTACGACAAACGTGCTTCATTAACCTCGCACCTTGAAGATCTTGAGCATATCAACGACGACCATACCCACAAAATTTTTACAGAGTTGGGTCGCAACTTTATCACCCCGTTCGACCGAGAAGATATACATACGCTTGCTTCTGCATTGGACGATATCGCATATTAAATTTATGAATCGGCAAAAAAATTAAAATTTTACCGGGTAAACCCAAACGACAGTGGTATTCAAAAAATGGCAGAACTGATCGAGTCTGCATCGTTACATATTGAAGCTGCGGTAAAAGAAATGCGTACCATGAAAAACCTTCGCCAGATAACCGAAGCGCTGGTGAAAGTGAACAGCATTGAAAACCAGGCCGACGATATTTTTGACCTGAGCATTGAAAAGCTTTTTAACCAGGAAAACGATTTTAAGGAAGTGATCAAAAAGAGGGAAATATACCAGGTGATGGAAATTGCAACCGATAAGTGTGAAGATGCCGCCAACGTTATTGAATCAATTATGATCAAGTACGCTTAATTATTTCATTGAAAAAAAATTAAGTATGACTACCACGCTGATCGTAATTATCATATTCGCATTTATATTCGATTACATCAATGGCTTTCACGATGCAGCTAACTCCATAGCCACCATTGTTTCTACCAAAGTGCTTACTCCTTTCCAGGCAGTACTGTGGGCTGCAGTCTTCAACTTTGCTGCCTACTTTATTTCAAAATATTTGGTTGGTGAGTTTAAGATTGGTAACACCATCGCCAAAACAGTTCGGTTAGAAGATGGAGACCCGCTGGCTTTATATGTAATATTATGCGGCTTGTTAGCTGCAATAGCCTGGAACCTTATCACCTGGTGGTTTGGTATCCCATCCAGTTCATCCCATACACTTATTGGTGGTTTTATGGGCGCTGCAGTAGCGCATTATGGAACTTTTTCGGTTATAGTTTCCGCAAAAGTGTTGCCGATTATCCTGTTCATTTTTGTTGCTCCTTTGATAGGCATGGTCATCGCCTTTATAATTACGGTTATTATCGTGCATATAAGTAAACGATCCAATCCGTATAAGGCGGAACGATGGTTTAAACGGTTGCAACTTGTATCCTCTGCAGCTTTCAGCCTCGGGCATGGCGGCAACGATGCACAAAAAGTAATGGGTATTATTGGTGCGGCAATGATCTCAACTGGCTATATTAAAACGTTTCAGGAGGTGCCTTCGTGGGTGCCTATCAGTTGTTTTATAGCCATTGGTGTTGGTACCATGAGTGGGGGTTGGAAGATTGTAAAAACAATGGGAACGCGCATAACCAAAGTAACTCCGCTTGAAGGAATGTGTGCTGAAACTGCCGGAGCCATGACCTTATATTTAGCTGAACATTTTGGTATACCTGTAAGTACAACACATACCATTACGGGTTCAATCATCGGCGTTGGGGCAACTAAACGCTTATCTGCAGTTCGTTGGGGTGTTACTATTAATCTTTTATGGGCGTGGATCATTACCATACCAATAAGTATGCTGATGGCTGCAGGTTTCTTTTACCTTATGAAGTTGTTCCTGTAGGCTTTATTTTTCTTTCCGCACTGTTAGCCATTTCCTTTATTTTGCATATAGTAACTACAACAATTAATTTGTATGTCTAAAATATTGGTAACCGGTGGATGTGGGTATATAGGCTCTCATACAATTGTCGATTTGCTCGATAATGGCTTTGAAGTAATATCTATTGACGACAACTCCAGGTCGACCCGTTATTTAATGGATGGCATTGAAAAGATAACCGGCAAAAAGGTTAAAAACTATAAGGTCGATCTTAAGGATTATAACGATACCCGGGCCGTATTCCAGGAGAATGAGGACATATCCGGCATCATCCATTTTGCGGCTTATAAAGCTGTTGGCGAATCGGTTGAGGAGCCGCTGATGTACTTTGAGAACAATCTTTTTTCACTCATCAATATTTTAAAATGCGTGCAGGAGTTTGAAATTCCGCATTTTGTGTTCTCCTCATCGTGCACGGTTTATGGTGCCCCGGATCGTATTCCGGTAACGGAACAATCTCCTATACAAAAGGCAGAGTCGCCCTACGGCGCAACAAAACAAATGGGTGAAGATATTGTTTCGAGTTTTGTTACTACTTCCGATTCTAAAGCAATTTTGTTGCGCTATTTTAACCCCGTTGGGGCGCATCCATCTATACTAATTGGCGAATTGCCAATTGGAAAACCTGCTAACCTCGTGCCTGCCATTACGCAATGCGCAATTGGTAAAATACCAGAAATGCAAGTTTGGGGTACCGATTATGATACCCGCGATGGCAGTTGCATCCGCGATTATATACATGTTACAGACATTGCACATGCACATACGTTAGCCCTGCAGTACCTTATTGAAAACAGGAACGAAACTGCCTGCGATATTTTTAATTTGGGAACCGGTAAAGGCGTTACTGTACTGGAAGCCATCAGGGCTTTTGAAGAAGTTTCCGGCGTTAGACTAAATTATAAACTTGGCCCCCGTCGCCCGGGCGATGTGGTTGCTATTTATGCAGACAATGAGTCTGCTACAAAAACCTTAGGTTGGCAGATAAAATGTGATCTGAATGAAATGATGCGCACTGCGTGGGCGTGGGAGTTAAAGGTTAAGGAAGATGAGGCCATCATTAAGAACCAGCAGTTTTTATATAACTGATGTTTGATGCTTGCATCGTTTCTAATTGTATTTTCGTTTGAATTTTATCCAATCCTAATATTCATTTTGAACAAGCCTTAAGCCCCAAATTTTGTCAAAATGAAGTTTCCCCAAAACTGTCTTCTTGTTATTGTACTGCCTTTTCTGTACCTCTCCTGTATGAAGTCGAATGTTAAAGACGGCTGCATACAAAAACCTGGTGTAGCATTTACCTTCGACGATAATTATATTGACAACTGGTACCAATACCTTCCTTTATTGGATTCCTTTGGCGTAAAAGCTACTTTCTATATTTCAGGGTATAAACGCCTGAACAGTTCACAAAAGCAAAAACTTAAAGAAATTGGCCGTCGCGGGCACGAAATTGCTTTTCATTCTACCAATCATTACAACCTTAAGCAATACCTCAACAATGCTTCCATGGAACAATTGGTTGAGAAGGAAATAAAAGAGGGTTTACAAAAGATGAATGCCGACGGATTTTACCCGCGAACATTTGCATACCCTTACGGTCAGCACACTGCCGCATTAGATGTTGAGTTACTTAAATATTTTAAAAGCCTCCGCCTGTTAAATGGTACCAATAACCTGGGTAAAAGTGTGGCAACCGATTACAACAACCGTATGCTGTATGGCTTGGGTATTGACGAATCGAGCAAGCGGCCTTTTGAGAGTTTGTTGCAGTTAATAAGCGAAGCCAAGGAAAAAAATGCCTGTGTGGTTTTTTTAGCGCATCGCATTGAGAAAAAAGAAATGAGAATGCATTTACCCCTGAGCAAACTAAGAGCGTTGATACTGGAAGCTGTTGCCCAGCGTTTGAGGTTTTATACCATTTCGGAAATTTCCAATTAGATATCACTGAGTTTAAACATCTCTTTTACCCTGACCCCTTTTTCTGTTAGTTGAAGATCTGCACATTCTACCACAGGGTCGTGCTCAAAAAATAAGATGTATTTGTTTTGTTCTGCAAGCGTAAGAAATGATTTTTTTTCGTGGAGGGTGGTCAGCGGAAACATGTCGTACGCCATTACATAGGGTATGGGTAGGTGTGCTGCGGATGGCAACAGGTCTGCCATATAAACAATCGTTCGTTGCTTGTAAGTAATCACTGGCAACATCATAGCATCGGTATGCCCATAGGCAAAATGAAAAGATATGCCTGGATGGATAGCAGGCAAATTATCCGGCGCTACAAATTGCAATTGCCCGCTTGCCTCAATGGGTAAAATATTTTCTTTCAGAAAGGAAGCTTTCTCGCGGTCGTTGGGTTCTATAGCCCATTGCCAGTGGCGTTGGTTGCTCCAGTAAATGGCATTTTTATAAGCAGGCACCAGTGCCTCGCCCTGCCTGATGATGCTGCCGCCGCAATGGTCAAAATGCAGGTGGGTTAATATAACATCCGTAACATCATCTTTTGTAAAACCATGCTTCGCCAGAGCGCCATCCAACGTATCATTACCATGCAGGTTATAGTGTCCAAAAAATTTCGCGTCCTGTTTATCTCCCATTCCATTATCAACCAAAATAAGTTTATCTCCATCTTCAATTAACAGGCAACGCAGCGCCCAACTGCACATATTGTTTTCATCGGCAGGGTTTAATTTGTACCATATGCTTTTGGGAACCACGCCAAACATAGCGCCCCCATCTAACTTAAAATAGCCTGCGTTTATTGAGTAAAGTTTCATGGAGTTGAATGAGCCTGGGTTTGTTTTTGTTTTGCCAATGTAAATAATAATAGTAGAAAGCCCACCGCAAAAAACGACATGAGTGCAAGTACTGAATTGCGTTGCGAGCCCGTGATTTCAATAATGTAGCCGAAGCTAAGCAATCCAATAACGATCCCTATTTTTTCTGTTACGTCAAAAAAGCTGAAAAAGGAAGTAGTGTCTTTTGTATCAGGCATCAACTTAGAATAGGTACTTCTGCTCAACGCCTGAATGCCTCCCATTACAAAACCTACAGAAGCAGCTAAACCATAAAATGCATTTGCATTACCATGGGGCAATAAATAACCTATATAACATAAAACAATCCATAATAAAACAACAATAATTAAAGCCTGAAGATTGCCGATTTTAGAACTTAAATAAGCAATGGCATATGCGCCGGGAATGGCTATTAATTGTATGATCAGTATGGCTATAATCAGGTTGGTGGTCGGCAGTCCCAGTTCGCTTTTTCCATATAGGGTTGCCACTATCATAATGGTTTGAACGCCCATATTATAAAAAAAATACGATGCGAGGAAGCGTTTTAACACAGGTATATTTTTCAACTGGTTCCATACTTTTCTCAATTCCTGATAGCCACCGGATATTATATTGTATTGATGCTCCCTAACCGCCGGCGTACCCATTGGCAGTCGCCTTAAGGAAAATTGCGCAAATCCCCACCACCATATACCCACCAGTAAAAAACATATTTGCGATGCTTTGCCAACAGTTATCCCGAACAGGTCGGGCTTTAAAACAAAAACAAAACATATGATTTGCAATATCATGCTGCCAATATAGCCCATGGCAAAGCCTTTTGCACTTACACGATCCCTATCCTGTTCCGCTGCTATCTCTGGTAAATAAGAATTGTAAAAAACAATACTTGACCAATATCCTAAACAAGCTATCAACATAAATAACAAACCCATACCCAGGTTTTCTTTGCCGGTAAAAAAATATAGTGCCGAACAGGCAATACTTCCAAGTGTGCAAAAGAAGAAAAGAAATTTCTTTTTTGTGCCTTTATAGTCGGCAATGGAAGAAAGCAAAGGAGAGAATGCGGCTACCAAAAAAAAGGCGATAGCGAGGGTATAATTGTATAGGGATGTATTTACAAAATCCCTACCCATAAAGTGAACGGTATCTGTAAGTGTTTTATCGTTATCATCGCCTGTTACACTTTCAAAATAGGTAGGAAAAATGGTGGAGGTGATCACCAGGTTATAAACGCTGTTAGCCCAGTCATACATTGCCCATGCATTGATCACTTTTTTGGGTGCAGTTTGCATTGAAGAAGTTTTGGTTTTTAAAGATAGGTTAATGGTATAAACAAAAATGCACCGCGTGGGGCGATGCATCTTTAGTATTTGTTGTACGAAATTAATGTTGAATAATAGTATCTGAAACAGCCCCTGTTGAATCTGCCGTGGGTTCATCGGAAGCCGGCGCGGCCGATGGATCGAAGTTTAAATCCTTAACGGCACGAATGGTTTTGAAAGCATTATCAGTTAAAATGATCCTGGTTGGTTTGCCATTGAAAACGCTGTCGCGCAACATCATTTGCATGTATTGAAATCCCAGTTCAGCTTGTGGGTTGTCCTTCAATTTATCTGCATCTACTACAAACTTTACAAAGGTGGTATCCTTATCTTTTGAAATCTGAACCGATTTTTCCGAACTCGTATCAAAGTAATTATTGCGCAGTAAAAAGCCGCCTAATTTATCGGCCTCCTCTTTTGTTCCGCCGTCCTTAATGTACACTTCACTCTTTTCATTTATTTTAATTTTTTCTCCATAGCCTGAGCAACTTGTCAGGGCAAAGCAAATGGTAATAATGTACAGCGCTGGTAGAAATATTTTTTTCATATTTTGGTTTTTATAATGTGCAAGTATAATTAAAAGGTACAAATAACATGAACTGCCCTGTTGTTTTTTTATCAGGAACCCAGTAAAGCAATCTTTGTGTAAATGATGATGGGGTTGGTAATGTAGTTCCATAACGTGTATAAAACTATTACCCCGATGGTTTTGAAAAAGCAGGTTAAAAGGTTTGATTTACCAGGTGTATAAAATAAACCATAAAAAGTTCGGGTACAAAAATACAGGGTGAACAATGCTGAAAGCATGTATAATGTATCTACCCACGAGGTGCCGTTTTTCCATAAAAATAAAGGGAACAATACAATTTGTATAAACACGATCATCCCGATAACAAAGGCGTTTATAACCAGGTGTTCGCCGTAGTAAAATCGTCGTGTACCAAACAGCAACCAGGTGATAAGGCTGAGAACCGGTAACCCGATAACATGAATGATGGATTGGTACTGGTTCACCATTTCATCCATAAATACGGCCGTTTCATGTTTAAACACACCCTCATATTGTGGATTGCTGCTACCGTTTATTTTGTACGATATAAAAAGAAGCGCATATAAACCACACATAAAAAGCAAAAACTTCAAAGGCTTATAATGCCTTGCCCTGTCACCTTTTAAAAAGGAGGAGATGGTTACCGCAGGATTTTTGAGAAGGCCAATAATGCTGAAAAGTAGTCCGTGTTCAACATCAAAAAAAATATCCGGAATGGATTGAATGATCCGTTTCAGGTTGAACCGCTGCGGATGTAACCTTTCTCCACACTCACTACAATACGATCCGTTGGAAGTATTGCTACACGATGGGCAGGTTAACGCAGCAACCGGATGCTGCTCAATACTACTGATCATTTACCTTAAAATATTAATTGGTGTTTTTCTAACTCAAATAGCCCGTAAGTACTAATACCAATAACACGGCGCCACCTATAACACGGTACCATCCAAACAGTTTAAAGCCATATTTCTGCAGATAGGTAATAAAGAATTTTATAGCCAGCATTGCCACTACAAAGGCAACAAGGTTGCCAACACCCAATAGCACCAGGTTATGGTTATCTTTTAAAACCTCTGGGTGTTCATTAAATGTTTTCAACAACTTGTATCCGGTTGCCGCTGCCATGGTGGGTACTGCCAGAAAAAATGAAAACTCGGCAGCCAGCTTACGGCTAAGCCTTTGTTGCATACCGCCAATTATAGTTGCAGCGCTTCTGCTCACCCCGGGTAACATGGCTATGCACTGCCAAAGCCCAATAACAAAAGCGTTGTCGTACCGTATATTTCTCTCTTCTCTTATCGATGGGTTTTTAAAAACACTTTCAATAAACAGCAATACAATGCCACCCAGCAACATAGTAATAGCAACGGTAAAAGGGC
Source organism: Segetibacter sp. (assembly GCA_031424735.1). Taxonomy (GTDB): domain Bacteria; phylum Bacteroidota; class Bacteroidia; order Chitinophagales; family Chitinophagaceae; genus Segetibacter. The sequence goes on along the minus strand of JANPIA010000367.1, from coordinate 5,698 downwards.
TGTCTAAAAGATCATCTATTTTATCGGAAAACAAAAAGCCAAAACCGAGCGCTGGTAAAACAGCTATAAGCAGCTTCAAATAAAATTGCCATTTTTTAAAATCGAAAAATTTACGCCAGTACAAAACCACCACGCTCAATATAGCGCCTAACTGAATTGCCACCGTAAACAACTTGATAAACACATCGTCTTTCGGAAGATGTAATAACCGCTCGGTAATGATCATGTGCCCGGTGGAGGAGATAGGCAAAAATTCAGTGATCCCTTCCACAATGGCTATAATAATGGCTTCGGTTGTTGTCATGTAAGGTTGATCAATTAAAAAATTTCAAACAAAAAAGGCGATGAAACTCACCGCCATATAACTCAATACCATACAGCTTATTGCTGCTGCAGTTTTGGTTTTTTGAAAATAGCGTAGATCTCTATCAGCAAACCAACAATAATGAGGATGGGAGCAATAGTAACCCTGCGGGTACTGTACACTACGTTGTAATCAAACTTAGTGGAATCAGCATTTTTGCCGCCTGCCATCAGCATCATACCAATGGCTATCACGGCAATGCCAATACCCATCCATAAATAATTTTCCTTATAAAACAAAGGCAGGCTTGTTTTCTTCACCACCGGTTCTTTACGTACAGAAGCTTTTGAAGCAGCCGTCGTAGTTCGTTTTTGTTCAGCCATGCTAATTTTTTTAAGAGGTGCAATATAGGAAATAGATGACAAATTTCAGATGACGGATGACAGCGTTACGCAGTCTTATTCCCGCTTCTGTCATCTGTCAACTTAATAAAGGTCATCCAAACTCATCTTCAGGTATTTTATAACGCTACGGTGTGTGCTGAATAGCGATATGCCCACGCCAATCGCAATCATGCCGCCAAATAAAATGATAGTAAGTTTTGTATCTCTTATGGTACTAAGCTGCGGAAATTGTCCTTCAGCCCATCGTATTAAAATAAGCAATAGGAAAACTGCAATACCTGCACTTATCAAACCATTGATAACCGCTCTTATGTTCATGGGCTTGGCTATAAAGCCGCGGGTAGCGCCCACCATTTGCATGGTTTTAATAAGAAAGCGATTACTAAACATAGCAAGTCGTATGGTGTTATCGATGCTTACTATTACAATAGCGCAAAGCAGCGTGCCTACCACCAAAAATATAAGCCCCAGTTTGGAAGCCCGTTCATTCAGGTTGTTCACCAGCGATTTGGGATATTGCAGTTCATCAATATTATTTCCATACAATGCCATTACACTGGTCATTATCTTATCAAGACTATCCTTGTTCACATACTCTGCTTTTGCATAAAAGTCTATGCTTTCGGGCAACGGGTTGTAGTCCAGTATTTTTGCCCAGTCTTCGCTGCTGCCCTCTTTACTCCAAATGGTTTTAGCTGCATCTTTATTTATGTACTGAACGTTTTTTGCATAGGGTTGCGCCGCCAGGTAATTCTGTATTTGGGTGATCGTGTCTTTGTTGGAAGTGCGCAGGTAAGCGCTTAGGCGAATGTCTTCCTTAAACGAATTGCCGAGCGATTTAAAGTTGAGAAAAATCCACCCGAGAATGCCCATAATAAACAACACGAGGGCAACGCCGATGATGCTGTAAATGTAACTTGGTTTGCTGCGTTTACTGGAAGCCTTTCCGAATTGGGCCATGCTGATAGGGGTTTTACTAAGGCTGCAAATGTAGCGTTTTGAGGTCTAAAACCTTACATTTGCAGCTCTCTTAACGATTGTTTGTTTCGCTAAATTATTCAATTGCCGAAGGGTAGGGGTTAAAGATATGTTAGGGTTATTTTGAGCCGGGCAATGGAATCGTCGTTCATCTTCCGTTGCGTCGCACTCTTGTACATTAAAATGAAATCTGCTTTATTCAACGAGCGTTCTTTCACAGCAAAAACACATAGCTGCAAATGAAACAAGACTGCAACGGCTTTAAATTACACTGCCCTAAAATTACCTGGACTACATGTTATAAATGTGACGGCGATGCGTGATTGTCGTTACATTCGAACCCGGGGTAATAGACAAAAAAATGTTGTTTAAGCGAGAGGCACCCACTAATGTGCTCATTGTTTAAAGATGATGACCAAGGAACAATTGATGGCAACAAAAATATTATGAGCTGGTTTGATATGGGTGCTGGACAGATGAAAACTTTAACTCCTGTATACGCAAAATGAACTAATGACTTAACGACCCAATGACTTATTAAACATGGAATACAATTTCAGGGAAATAGAAAAGAAGTGGCAGAAGCAATGGAAAGATACCAATGCCTATAAAGTTAGCAATCCCGATAGTGAGGGAGTAATAAAACCGAAGTTTTATGTTTTGGATATGTTTCCTTACCCCAGTGGTGCAGGGTTGCATGTAGGGCACCCGCTTGGTTATATTGCCAGCGATATTTACAGCCGCTATAAACGTTTAAAGGGGTTTAATGTTTTACACCCAATGGGTTTTGACAGCTTTGGGCTACCCGCCGAACAATACGCTTTGGAAACCGGGCAACACCCAGCCGTAACTACCGAAAAAAATATACAGCGTTACCACGAGCAACTGGATAACATTGGCTTTTGTTACGACTGGAGTCGTGAAGTACGCACAAGCGATCCACAATATTATAAGTGGACGCAGTATATCTTTCTGCAGTTGTTCGATAGCTGGTACAACCGCAAAAATAATTGCACCGAAAGGATAGCTACCCTTATTGAAATTTTTCAAACAGAGGGCAATCAATCAGAATCCCGAAATCCGAAAGCAGAAATTTTCTCTTCAGAGGAGTGGATGCGTTTTGATGAAGCAAAGAAGCAGGAAATTTTGATGGAGTACCGGATCGCCTTTCTCGCCTTTGGCGAAGTAAACTGGTGCGAAGCTTTGGGCACTGTTCTCGCCAACGATGAAGTAATTAATGGTGTAAGCGAACGCGGAGGTCATCCAGTAGTAAAAAAGAAAATGCGCCAATGGTACTTACGCATTACCGAATATGCCGACCGCTTATTGCAGGGACTGGAGCAAGTTGATTTTAGCGAGAGCATGAAAGAGATGCAACGGAATTGGATTGGGAAAAGTGAGGGGGCGATGATCGAATTCCCCCTCACCCCCGCCTCTCCCCGCGGGGGAGAGGAGCCAGCGAAGATTAGCGCGGAGATTGAGGCGGAGACTGGAATGGTGTTGGTACATGGTTCCGATGTAGAAAATATTGAAAAGGCTTCTCCAGATCAAAAAAGCTCTGACTTAGGGGTGAGGGATCGGGAAAAGAATATTCCGGGCTTTGGGTATGGTTTATATAAGGTGGCAAGTGAAATGAATTTTAAGAATGCGAAGGAAATGCGACGAGAGCCGACCGAGGCTGAAAATGTTTTATGGCATGCTTTGCGGAACCGGGGCGTTGGTTATAAGTTCAGGCGACAGCATGCAATTGAGAATTTTATCGCTGATTTTATTTGTCTTGATGTTTGGTTAATAGTAGAAGTGGATGGAGGTTATCACGCACCGGTAGAACAGAAGGAAGCTGATGAAGGGAGAGATGCTTCTTTACAACAAATTGGATTTACCACCTTACGTTTTACTAACGATGAAGTATTGCAAAACCTGGAAAAAGTTTTATTAAAGATCAGGGAAACTTGCGATGAAATAAAGGTGGCTTCGGTTGAAAAACGTTCTGCTGCCGGCAGCCCCTCTCCCTTGCAGGGAGAGGCGGGGGTGAGGGTTTATACCACCCGTCCCGATACCATTTTCGGCGTAGACTTTATGGTGCTTGCCCCCGAACACGAATTGGTAAAACACATCACTACTCCCGAACAAAAAGAAGCGATCGATCAATACCTTACCTACGTAAAAAGCCGCAGCGAAAGAGAGCGCATGGCGGAAGTAAAATCCATCACGGGTGCGTTTACCGGTGCTTATGCGGTTAACCCTTTTGATGGCCGCGAAATTCCGATTTGGATAAGTGAATATGTATTGGCTGGCTATGGAACCGGCGCCATCATGGCGGTGCCCTGCGGTGATCAGCGCGATTACAATTTTGCAAAACATTTCAACATACCCATCACCAATATTATAGGGGATGCATATAATGGAGAGGAAGCCAACCCAACCAAGGACGCCATTTTGCAAAACTCCGGTTTCCTGAATGGGATGGTGATGAAAGATGCTATTGGTGAAGTGATTGACGAATTGGAAGATCTGGGCATTGGCAAACGGCAGGTAAACTACAGAATGCGCGATGCGGGTTTTAGCCGCCAGCGTTACTGGGGCGAGCCATTCCCGATTGTTTATAAAGGGGGCGTTGCATATCCCCTAACCGAAAATGAACTGCCTGTTGAACTTCCTTACGTGGATACCTATTCGCACGGGCCTGAAGGGGAAGGACCGTTAGCCAATTTAGCCGACTGGATCATAGCACCGCATGGCGGAACACGGGAAACGAATACAATGCCGGGTTATGCAGGGTCGTCGTGGTATTTTCTGCGGTATATGGACCCGTATAATGAGGACCAACTGGTAGATAGAAAGGTAGCTGATTATTGGGGACAGGTGGATCTGTATATCGGTGGAACAGAGCACGCCGTGGGTCATTTGCTCTACAGCCGCATGTGGACGAAAGCTTTGTTTGACCTGGGCTATATTGGGTTTGATGAGCCTTATAAAAAGTTGGTGAACCAAGGGATGATACAGGGGGTTTCTGAAAAAATCTTAAGGTTAGATATGAATATGCGAGGCGAGGTTGAAAATACAAATTGGTATGAATTTCATTACCTCGATGAACAAGATAATCTACAAATTCAGACATTAGGAAGAGACAATGGTTATGATGATAAAGGCTTTAAAATTTATTATTCAGCGGAAATTTTTGAGATTCTTAAAAGCCATAAGGAGTTTTTAAAAGTTTCCAGAAACTTTTCGCCGTTGTATGTAAATGTTGCTAATGTTTCAGACCATTCACTTAATGTGTTTTCTTTTTGGAAGGATGAGCCTGAGCCAAATCGCCATGTGTTTGTTACAAAAGTTGGATTTTATTATAATAATGATTTTTTTAGTTTCCATTATGATAATGAAAATAGGAACGGTGTATTCAAAACAGTTCATGAGTTTGAAAAGATTTCAAAATCAAAAAAAAATGTTGTCAACCCCGACGACATTGTAGAACGCTTCGGCGCCGATACCTTCCGTATGTATGAGATGTTCCTCGGTCCTGTAGAGCAAAGCAAGCCATGGGATACAAAAGGCATTGAAGGCGTACACCGTTTCCTTCGCAAGTTCTGGCGTTTGTTTGTGGATGAAGTGAAAGGTGTCATCGTTACCAACGAAGAGCCAACGGCAGCCGAATTAAAGGTGTTGCATAAAACCATTAGAAAGATAGAAGACGATACGGAGCGGTTTAGCTTCAACACCGCCGTAAGCACTTTTATGATTGCAGTAAATGAACTCGGTGATCTCAAATGCCATAAACGATCGGTACTTGAACAACTCGTTATTTTATTAACGCCCTATGCGCCGCATATCTGCGAAGAATTGTGGAGCTTGTTAGGTAATGAGGGGAGTGTGTTGAATGCACCATTTCCAACGCTGGAAGAAAAGTATTTGGTCGAAAGTTCCAAGGAATATCCCATCAGTATTAATGGTAAAGTAAGGGCTAACCTCAACCTTTCATTAGATGCCACACAGCAACAGGTGGAAGAAT
>JANPIA010000366.1:0-5942 GCA_031424735.1 Segetibacter sp. | reverse complement strand
GGGTACGCTGTTCTTTGCCAGGTAATCGTGTGTGCGTTTGCTGAAACCAATTAGGCCATCGCTGGCACCACAGGAGATAAACAACAGCTTAATTTTATTTTTTGCCTCTACCGGATTCGGCACAAGCTCTTCAGGTCTTTTTGTATTGGGAGCTGATGAGAAACCACCCACCCACGCAAAATTGTCAAGGTTTCCCAAACCGAAATTCAGTGATTGCCCGCCACCCATTGACAAGCCTGCAATGGCACGGTTCTCCCGGTCTTTCAAAGCCGGAAAGTTTTTTTCGACGTACGGAATCAAATCATTCAATAAATCTTTTTCAAACGTTGCGAAGGCCTGCACCTTGTCCGGAGCCATGATGTTGCCCGTAGCCCGATCATCCTTCATAGCTCTACCATTAGGCATAACCACAATCATCGGTTGTATCTTTCCATTTGCGTACAAATTGTCCAGTATCACCTGAGGCTTGCCACCGTTCAACCATTCCTTTTCATCGCCACCAATTCCATGCAGTAAATACAATACAGGGTACTTCTTACTTTTTGAAAAACCGGGCGGCGTATAAACTAAAGCTCTTCGATTGGTTCCAACTGTTTTTGATTCGTAAGTGATAGTATCAATTTTTCCGGCAGGAATACCGGCTCCCGCTATATCAAAACCTGGCTCAGCAGATTTAATGAACGATTGCGCATTGGCCAATAATCCGCATGTGAACAAAGACAGAAGTAATATACCAGGTTGTTTCATAGGATAATTTTTGTTTTCAGCGTTCTAATTTGTTTCTGTTATTTTATACTTACCGCTCAAAATGCATCAAACTAAACAGATAAATAAAGCGATCGCAATAAGGTTTAAAATAGCCCTGACCTTAAGGCTGCAGTTTGTATTCCAACGATTTTCTGGTCCGTATTAGTTCTGCGGGGTGAAATTAACTACATCCCAATATGCTTTCTTGGGTTGACGACTGGTATCGAAAAGAAGAGGATAATTTTTTCGCCCCCTGGCATCCAGCCAACTAAAACGATCACTAACACCCCAAAAAGTTACCGCGGTTATTTTGCTTTTATTCTCGCGGAACACATCGAAGGCCATTTTGTATTTATCACGTTGTTGTTGCTCCATTTCAGGAGTAAAAGGTGAGTTTGTTTGAGGTGCGCCCTGAATAATCTGACCACCTTGCCTGCCGCCAAATACCGACACGTCGAGTTCTGTTACCTGCACCTGTAACCCAAGTGAAGCGAACATCTTAACCGACTTGTCCAGCTCTTCTCGAGAGGGGTTGTTGACTGACCAATGGCCTTGTAAACCGACCCCGTGTATTGGTATCCCAGACTCTTTAAACTTCTTGACCATCGCGAAAATCTTATCCCGTTTCTTTGGATTTTCAGTGTTGTAATCGTTATAGAAGAGAACAGCTTTCGGGTCGGCAGCATGTGCATATTCAAATGCTTTAGCTATAAATTCTTCACCACATATTTTATACCATGCCGACTGCCGATAGAATTCTGAATCTTTGTCGTCTATTGCTTCGTTCACCACATCCCATCCATAAACAGATTTTTTGTAGCGGTTAACTACTGTGGTAATATGATCTTTTAAACGTTGAAATAATACCTGTTTAGACACCGTGTCTCCTTTTGCATCTACAAACATCCATGATGGAAACTGTTGGTGCCAGCACAGCGTATGTCCTCTCAACTTCATTCCATGCTTTTGTGCAAAGGCAGCAATTTCGTCGGCGTCTTTCCAAAAATATTCATTCTCACGGGGATGAATCGGTCCCATCTTCATCGCGTTTCCGGCCGTAAGACTGTTGAAGTGAGTAACAATTAATGCGGAGTCATCGCCGTGCAACATTCGGGGGCTAACGCCCCCAGCGCCCAAATCGAAATAATCTTTGTAGTAGTCTTTTAAGCCTTCCCCTCTATTCGATGTTGATTGCGCCTCTTTTACCACACTGGAACAAGAATAGATCACCAGGAAAAGAGCAACTATAGCTGATATTCTTTTTGTATTCATAGGCATGAGAACGCGTTTTAAACAAGCAAATCCTTTTCTCAATTTATGTTTTTGATGAGTGAAAAAGCCGGCGCTTTATTAGTAGAAATTCAGGCTGTCCCGAGAGACTTTCCTTTGCTTTATTATCCCTTTCTTATTTACATACTTTATTTAAAAATTTTAATTCTGTTAACTGCCAGCACCCGTTCTTTTACAAAGCTTGTTTACATAATGGCTAACGACGAGCAAAGAAAAACAGGCAGGCCCAAATGATGCCTACCTTGTTTAATTATTTGAAAAGAAGTGGTGCCATTTGGTATAGGCTTCTCCTCCATGTTTGAAACTCGTGTGCTGTTCCCTGAGAAACATAAGTAGTTGCATTAAAGCCGGCTGCTTTTAAATCAGCTTCAACTTTAGGAAGTGCGTTAGCTCCATTAGTTTCTTTGCTACCGTAGCTGATAAAGATGTGCTTCGGTTTAGTTTTTCCTTGTAACTCAGTCGGGTTGTAGTTGCCACCACTTAATAGTCCCCAGTAACCAAATACATCAGGTTTGGCTAAGGTTATAGTGTGTGTTTCAAAACCACCCATTGATAGTCCGGCCATAGCACGTCCATCTCTTTTGGTAATCGTACGGAAATGTTCGTCTACATAAGGTATCAGCTCATCAAGTAAAACAGTCTGAAAAGCTCCAACACCAGTAGGTTCACCTGCAGTTACACCTGTAGTTACAACGCCGGCAGCACCCATACCACCGCTCGGAGGAGGAGTACGACGAACACTATCCAGACGAGCACTGCCAGCAGGAGCAGCACTGGGAAGAGGAGTAGGACGACGTCCTATTGGATTACCGGTATTTGTCATACCATAAGTCATTACAACGATAAAAGGTTTTATTCTGCCTTCGGCAATCATATTATCCATGATTAGGTTAGTCGTGCCCTGAACAGCCCATGAAGTTTCATTTTCGCCCCAACCATGTTGCAGGTATAATACAGGGTATTTAGTTTTACCTTTTTCGTAACCTGGGGGCGTGTAAACAACTGCAACCTTTTGTAAGTTGGTGCTTTTTGAAGGAAAAATAATTTGCTGCATGTTACCATGAGGAACATTTTTAAGAGCATAAAAATCCTGGTCTTTGGCAGGTATCTCTATTCCGCTTTCCCAGCGTTGTGAGCCATAGAAGAATCCTGTTCCAGGATCATTGAAAGTTGCACCGTCTACGTTAATACGATAGTAGTGAAAACCTTCATCCATTGGCCCTGCGGTAGTGCCAATAAAATAACCACTATCCACTTTTGTAAGCCTTGTTCCTCCCTGGCCACCAAGGCCCAGACTTACCCGAACACTGTCAGCATTTGGGGCATGTATCCGAAACCGTGCATACCCCTGGGAATTGACCTGCGGGTATGCCTGAAAAGGCTGGTTAAAAGCAGATGGCTTAAAATCTTCTGCTACTGCGGGAGGATTGTTTTGCGCTAAACAAATACCGCCAGCGAATGCGGTAACCAAAAAGATAGCTGCAGATTTGATTTTCATTTGTATGTAATTTTTATGGTTAAAAAGTTGGGTTTGGTTATTTAAAAACTTCCTGTAAGATAGTAGCGGGATATTGCTTACAATTTATCCAGCTATGTCCACGGTGAACGATATAGCTTTTCACATTCAGCCCCTTTTCTCTGAACATCGCTATATTTTGCTTCACGGGTTCGTATAATTAAAATCAGTGTCAAACTGATGGTAAACAACTTCAACTGATTATTGATGGTTGCAATATTGAGAGTATAGTGAGCGCCAAAGTTTCTCTGGAGCTCTTCTGTTTGTGAATGGCGCATAAGAACATATATAGGCAAACATCATGGTATTGGTTAATCCAACATCTATCGGCTGTCCACCATTACTTAAAGAGTTTTTGTGCGATTTGTGCAAGGAAGAGTTTACAATTCATCCACGTATGTCCTCCATCAGAAATAAACGTTTCATGCTTGATCTTTTTTTCGTCCAGTACTTTCAGGTAATCTGAAATGACGGGAAATAAACCATCTTCTTTGCCCACTCCTATCCAAAATAATTTCAGCCGTTGGTTGGTGAGCAAAGGATTTGCAAAGGCAACTGCGTTGTTGCGGTCAAATTCATTCTTCAACATTCCCGGTGCAAAACCTATTACCGATCTAAAAAGATCAGGATTATTTAATCCTAAAAACAGCGAAGTTCCTCCCCCGCCGGAAAAGCCGGCTATTGCCCGGTTGTCCTTATCTGCTTTCACACGATAGTTCGCTTCTACATAAGGAATAAGGATGTTTAGAAAATCTTTTTTGATCTCCTGCAGATTTTCCCAATTTCTCAAACTGCCCGATGATTTACTGATCTTAGGATAAGCACGCCCGTAAGGCATTACAATGATCATGGGTTTTGCTTTGCCCTGAGCAATAAGGTTATCGAGGATGATATTTGCCCGTCCTACCTTAGTCCATGTTTCTTCCGTATCAGTTGTACCGTGCAGCAGGTAAAGCACGGGATATTTTGTTTTTTTATCTTTTTCGTAACCCGGAGGAGTGTATATCACTACGGGACGGGTACCTAATTCAGGGGAATTGTAATAGCGATACGAGATAGTTCCGTGAGGGACATTCTGAATGGTATGAACCAATGGCGATTCACCTGTGATCTCTACGATACTGTTTTGAAAACCTTCGTTAGGAAAGATAGTTGAGTTGCGGGGATCCGCCACAGATACACCATCCACCACAAAATTGTAAGGATACATATCAGGTTTTACCGGACCAAGTGTAACGGACCATACACCCCTGGTATCCTTCGTCATCTGTTGTGCGCCGGAGGCCAGTTGCGTACTTGTTTTTACTTCCTTTGCATTGGGTGCTAAATAGCGAAACGTTACTTTATTATCCTTATGCACTTCAATAGATTCAAAGGTGGGTGGAGCGTTGGGGGGCGTTTGCGCATTTGACTTTATACCGGCGCTAAGAACAACAAGAACCAATAAAAGTGTTTGAAAAAACCCAGGCATTGTGAGAGTCCAGGAAACATTCGTGATAGCAATCAATCGGTTCATAAATTAAGTATTTAAGGTTGAGTTTCGTTAGACTATGAAAGAACAATCAGGGCTTTCGGTACAAGTGAGTGACACAACGATGTTGATAGTGGCACTAAAGTTTGTCAACAAAAAATTACTAATAAAACTTACCAGCTTAACTGAATGAACGATACGCCTTGCCTTGGCAAATCAAATCTCAATTCTGTTTTTCCGTCCTTTGCCTGCTTCCATTCGGGTGAAGTAAATAGTTGTAGCTGTCCGGCTTTTTCCAATTCTTTAAATTGATCGGCACTAACTTTTTGCGGTTTACCCATCGCCTTCCACTTTTCAAACGAGTTGCTGAATTTGTCGTCCACCCGGTAGTGATGCACCAGCACCTTGTTTTTGCCAAGACCGTTAATGGTTAAGGAAACCGGAGCAGCAGCGCCTTCTACATTGTTATCATGATAATTCCAAACCATCACGGAAACTGAATTGCCATCTTTACTTGCCATTGCATTGATGTCATTTTTACCTCTTACACCGTTGGCAATAATATCTGCCGCACTAAAGCCACCGTCTGATTTTACGGAAAGTCTTTTTCCACGCATCATACCAAACATGCGGAATACATTCAAGACAGGCTTGTTAACCCCATTAGTGGCCAAATCACGAAAGCCGGCAAACCACTCCTGGTCTTCAAACTCAAAAGCCCATGTAACCGCGCCGCGCAGGTTCACTTTGTATTGGTCCATCAATTCGTAGATACGGGCATAGGAAGCTGCTGTGTAAACAGGGTACATGGTGCCATTGCGGTAGCCGTAGCGAGGCTCCCGCTTTTCAGAACAAGCCGCACATCCTTCCGGATCATATTCACCAATTATAATAGGGACGTTCTTTATTTTAGGATTC
>JANPIA010000365.1:0-5475 GCA_031424735.1 Segetibacter sp. | reverse complement strand
GCGGTGAAAACAATCGTCGAATCGGGATGGCTTGTTCCCTTAACCCTGCCACAAACATTTACCGCGCTATATTTTTTTACCCAGTTAGCATCAATGTTTAATTGATAGGATAACGGCGGAGTTGAAATAGCCTGCCTACTAATTTTTATTGATGTGTATTTCGCCTGCTTGTTGGCTACTGACCATGTAAGTTTATTTTCGATTGAGATGGCGATCCTGTTTTCTGCATCCGTAAAGTGAGCACTATCCAGTGGTGAAAATTGCCCTTTGACTTTGGCTCCATGGCTTTCCGGTGATACAATAAAATCAACACCGGGTATTAATTCCCGTCCGTTAATGAATAGCTGCATTTTACCAGGAAACGTATTGACAGGGTAGGAAAATGATTGAAAATAATTGTTTCCGGAAAGAGGTTCAAGGTTATATGCCTTCATTTCTGAAGCGATGTAGTTTGCCGCTTTTTGCATGCCTCCGTTTGTATAACCTCGACCCCAAAACGTTTTTGATGTAAGCGTATCAATTATTTTTCGGGCATAGATTGAGTCCTGCGAATAACAAACTAAATGCAACAAAATCAATATTGAAAACCAGATCAATTTTTTCATTCTTCTAATTCAGGTAAACATCAACTTTTAATAAACTACTGCATGTTTTCCGGAAGGCTGTACTTTCTTCCATTATTCACTTGCTTCAAGTACTTCATTAAAGGCTCGAAATACGCTACCATTGCCATTGCACTTAGCTCGTGGCCCGTGGCATCTTTTAAAACTTTTCTCCAGTCTTCAGAAGCACCTTTTCGCATGATCTTCGCTAAAAAATCGCCCACGCCTTTATTGCCAAAATAGTTGGTGGCATGTGGGTCCTGCTTCAAAATATTTTTTGCAATGTGATCGTGCAGTTGAAAAAGGATCACATACGATAATGCATAATCATAATACTGTGCAGCATCGTCGTTAATATGGGTTTTGGTGGAGGCATCACAATATTCTTCACCTCTTTCGGCAGGAGGAATTATACCCTGGTAATGTTTTGCCAGCTCCCACCAGCGCTTATTGAATTCACCTGGCGCCAAATTCTTCTTGTAAAGGTCGTGTTCAAACTCTGCCATGGTGCCCGTAGCAAACGGAATAAAAACCACGTAATTCAACGCTTCCTGCAGCAGCTTTTGCGCAACATCACTTTGTGTACCTTTTTCAAGCAGTCCCTTACCTTCCAAAAAAGGCTTTTGCATCGCTGCCATTCCTATCATACTACCCATAGCTTCGTGAAAAGCACGGTTAGCGCCACTCCGTAACACAAGGGGCACACTATCGTTTGTATAATTTATGTAATAATAAATGTGACCTAATTCATGATGTGATGTTTCGAACCATTCTGTATTTGGTTCAACACTCATCAGGCTACGTACGTCGTTTTTCAAATCCATGTGCCATGCCGATGCATGGTTATTTTTTTTATAATTTGCCCCGGCGGGCAACGGGTATAGACTCGACTTTTCCCAAAAGGTTTGTGGCAGGGCAGGATAGCCCAGGCTTTTATAAAACGCCTCGCCTTCTTTAACGATCCACTCAGGTGATTGTTTACTTAAAATGCTGTCGAGATTAATTCCTTTTACATCCACCATGCTGCTCCAATCCTGGCTCCAGCGATTGGGTACCCAATGTGCAGGCAGGTAATCTGGCACCTCCGTTACGTTGTATTTTTTAGCAAGTTCATACCTCGCATACGTGTGCAGTTCGCGAAACAAAGGCCATAGTTCACGATTGATCTTCTTACAAAGCTCAATCATTTCTTCACTCTTCATTCCATATTCCGAAACTTGGTAGGAGAAGTAATCGGTGTATCCCAGTGATTGAACCACCTTGTTGCGCAGGTCGCGAAGTTTTATTAAGCCTGGCTTCAGCGTTTTGCCTACTTCTTTGCTTGTGTTCCATGCAATCAATCGTTTGCTTAAATCCTTTTCTTTTTTTAAAATATTATCAATATCGTTAGTTGATACGGATTTACCATTGATGGTGTAATTAAAGCCATACAGCTTGGCCGTTTGACCTGTTTCGGCCTTGATGCGTTCTTTTACAAACGCTGCAGCTTTCTCTGTATAATTTCCTGCCGCATAAAGGATCGCTTCCATTTGTTTCACCTGTAAGGGCGTAAGGTTTTCTTTATTTCTCAGAAACTTTTGTACCGCGTCAACAACACGGTTACTGCCGGCAAAATCGCTAAAACCCTGCCCGGCTTTTTGTTCAGCAATAGCATTAGCGCTATCGCCTTCTACAATTTTAATATTGGATGCCCATTGAGCTTCAGAGTAAGCAGTGTAAACTTTGCTATACTCTACATTAAACGAATCCAGAAAAGCTTTGGCTTCGTTTTGTATTGCTGTATCTGAACCGGAATTACAAGACCCAAGCAACAGCATCAAAGAACACAAAAGTATTACCCGCATATCGTTGGATTGTATGTTAAAAAATGAACAGGATTAGATTTTTTTATAATCATGGAACTTAACAACTCCCGAAAAGAAACCAAAGCTATTACTTACCAACTACTGCTAATCCATTTATAAAAACCCGGAAATTCTTCGCGCCACGCTTTCTCATTATGCTTATTTAATGGAGCAACAATCTGGCGAACATCGTAGCTTCCTTTAGTTGTTATTAGTCGTGTCATCTTTTCCATATCCGGTACCATCAGGTTGCTTTCCTGTCCGCCGGCATATAAAAATATCCTTGGTTTATTTGCTGTCCATTTTGCATTTTGTACTTCATCATAAATGGCGGGAGCCGTCCAGAAAGCGGGTGAAAAAACACCGGCACCCCCAAACACATCCGGATACTTTACAACAGCATACATACTGATCAATCCACCCATACTGCTGCCTGCAATAAAGGTATGAGCCGCGTCTTTTTGTGTGCGAAATTTTTTATCGATATAGGGCTTAAGCGTAAGCGCCAAGAACTCGACATATTTTATTCCTTCCCCTTTGCCAAACTTTTCATTGTTATATGGATTGTATTCGGTCATTCGTTTATCACCCCCATGATCTATCCCTACAACAATAGCTTCTTTTTTTGTTTGAGCCTGTAATGAGTCAAGCGCTTCATCAACGCCCCACTCCCCATTAGGTGCGGTTTGAAGGTTGAATAAATTTTGTCCGTCGTTCATATAAATTACCGGGTATGTATTTTTGGAAGAAGCATATCCTCTGGGGAGGTAAACCCACAACCGGCGGGTGCGGTTTAACTGGGGGATTTGAAAAGTGCTGTCGATGATTTTTACCTGCGCTGTTGCAGTGTTGGGTATAGGCTTATCAGGATAATCATCTTTCCAACCTTCTACCCGAATATATACGATAGTGTCCGCCACGAGATTAACTTCCCTGTTTTCTATATTATCACCTTTAGCCGTTGTTTCCGCTTTCTCCCAACTGCCGCGGGTAAATTTAAATTCATGTTTACCGGCTGGTAAGTTTGTTAAAACAATGATGCGGCGCTTAGTGCCAAAGGGCTTCAGAAGATGGGTAGCGCTACGCGGATTCCAATTGTTAAATGTGCCGGCAACATAGTAAGCATCATCAGGTTTGGTAGCAGCCTCATTCACTACCAAACGCAAAGTGTACTGCGCAAACAGAAGTTGCGTAACAAGGCAACTAAACACACCAAACAATAATTTTTTCACAGGCAAAATTTTTAATACAAAAAATAATGGGTTAGGTTTAAAATACATGCTACACGGACTTACAATAAACCACTAGAAAAAAAAGTGTTATGCAGCTGTAACAACAGGTAAATGTTTACCAGTGTAAGGTCAGCAATCTGTTTAACTTACAAAAAAAACCGCCTATTAAAGCGGTCTTAATTTTTAGTATTCCTGCATGTATTTTTTTAATCGGGAGTGCACATCGGCACTGAGCGGAACAACCGGCAGCCGTAATTTATTCTGAACAATGTTCAGTTCCGCCAGTACACCTTTTACCCCCGCAGGATTATTTTCGGCAAATAAAATATCGAAGCCTTCAAGCATTTTATTATGCAAAACACGGGCTGTTTTAAATTCTTCTTTTAAGCAACACCTAACCATTTCGCTAAACTCCTTTGGAAAGCAATTTGCTGCTACACTTATCACGCCATCCATACCCAATGCTATCAACGGCAGCGCCAGGTGGTCGTCTCCACTGGTAACCAAAAAATCAGCAGGCTTATCCCGTAAAATATGCATGCATTGTATCATGTTACCACTTGCCTCTTTTATACCGCCAATATTGTTTTCCTGTGCAAGGCGCAAGGTTGTTTGTGCCGAAATGTTGCTTCCCGTTCTGCCGGGCACGTTGTACAATATCACCGGTTTTAAGCTTGCTTTGGCAATAGCTGCATAATGCTGAAAAATACCATCCTGGGATGGCTTGTTATAATATGGGCTTGCGCTTAACACGGCAGTCGCCTTCTCCAAAGGAAATGTCTCAAGGTCTTTTATCACTTCCCTGGTATCGTTACCACCAACGCCCACTACAACCGGCACACGACCATTTACTTTTTCGTAAGTGTAGTTTATAATATCCGTTTTTTCGGCTTTCGACAGGGTGGGTGTTTCACCTGTTGTACCCATTGTAATCACGTACTCTACACCCGACCTGATAACAAAATCGAGCAGGTTATTCAAGGCATCAAAATCAACCTTTTCATTTGCATCAAAAGGTGTAATCAATGCCACACCGGTACCCTTTAAAGTATCTCGTAAACTCATTGTAAATTGATAATTGTGTAAATTTATTCAGGTAGTTCTTCCCAAAAACCCATCTTCCCAAACTTTTCAATTCGATCATTAATTCTCTGTTGCGGATCGATCTGTTTTAGTTCTTTTATTATAGGCACAATATACGATTTTAGGATAGTGGCAGCCTCTGCGTAATCCCAATGAGCGCCACCAAGGGGCTCTGGAATAATATCATCTACCAAACCAAAACGTTTCATATCGGTACCGGTAAGTTTTAGTTGTTCGGCAGCAAGCTCCTTTTTCTCCCAGCTACGCCATAATATGGTGCTGCAGTTTTCTGGAGAGATAACGGTATACCAGCTATTCTCCAGCATATAGACCCGGTCGCCTACACCTATACCTAAAGCCCCGCCACTTGCTCCTTCACCAATGATCACTACAATTATGGGCACTTTAAGCCTGATCATTTCATAAATGTTGCGTGCGATGGCTTCGCCCTGTCCACGTTCTTCGGCTTCCAACCCGGGAAACGCACCTGGTGTATCAATTAACGCGATAACTGGTTTATCAAATTTTTCAGCAAGGCGCATTAAACGTAAAGCTTTGCGGTATCCCTCCGGGTTTGCCATACCAAAATTTCGCATCTGCCGCATTTTGGTATTGGTTCCTTTTTGCTGACCAATAAGCATCACTGTTTCGCCCTCCAACTGGGCAAAGCCTCCTACCATCGCCTTATCATCCTTCACGTTTCTGTCGCCGTGT
>JANPIA010000364.1:0-5986 GCA_031424735.1 Segetibacter sp. | reverse complement strand
CTTGCGGTAACCAGCAGGCTGATTACTTTACTTTTTCAACTACTTCTACTAGCCTCCAGCGTTTTGTTTTGCTAAGCGGACGGGTTTCCATAATCTTTACAAGATCACCAATGCTACACTCATTCTTTTCATCATGAGCATGAAACCTGGTTGTCTTTTTTACAAACTTGCCATAGATTGGGTGCTTTACTTTACGTTCAACAGCTACAGTAACGGTTTTATCCATTTTGTTGCTGCTAACTACACCTACTCTTATTTTGCGCAAATTTCTTTCAGATGTACTTTCTGACATAATACTGCTTATTTATAGTTAGATACCTAACTGTCTTTTCTTTAATTCAGTTTTCAAACGGGCCACATCTTTGCGTAGACCACGAATGCTCATTGGATTTTCAAGCGGTGAAATGGCATGGCCAAATTCAAGCTTTTTCAGGCGAAGTTCATCTTCCTGAATCCTTGCATTGAGATCCTGCTCATTTAGGTCTTTAATGCTTTTATTAAAATCAAATTTCTTATTAGCCATTACTCAAAACTTTTATACTTGTAATTATGCCTGTAACTCTCTGCGAACTACAAACTTTGTTTTAATTGGAAGTTTCTGTGCAGCCAGTTCAAATGCAGCCTTTGCTACCTCTTCAGTTACGCCATCGGCTTCAAACAAAATGCGTCCTGGTTGCACAACAGCTGCCCAATATTCAGGATTACCTTTACCCTTACCCATCCTTACTTCAGCTGGCTTATGGGTAATTACCTTGTCAGGAAATATGCGTATCCAAACATTACCTTCACGTTTCATTGAACGGGTCATTGCCTGACGGGCAGATTCTATCTGACGGTTGGTTAACCACACAGAGTCTAATGCTTTTAATCCAAATGAACCAAAGGAAAGGGTTGCTCCACGCTTGGTATCGCCCTTCATACGGCCCTTCTGCATTTTTCTGTGCTTCGTTCTTTTCGGCTGTAACATCTTATTATAGTTTCAAGTTTTGGGTATGAATGTGCGAGTAATGACAACTCAACCCTTTTCAATTTTATTAATTAAATTCAAACTTAGACAAGTGGCTTAAACAACTATCTTCTTCCGCCACCACCACCCGTACCACCACGGTTGTCTCTTCTGTCTCCACCACCCTGGCCACCGCCACCTCTGTTATCTCTTCTGTCTCCGCCACGGAAACCACCTCTGTCATCTCCGCCTCTGTCATCTCTTCTGTCTCCACGACGTTCACCACCTTCTTTACCACCTACAAAGTTCGGGTTTAGTTCACGGGTTCCTAATACTTCACCCTTACAAATCCAAACTTTAATACCAATCTTACCATACACTGTTAGGGCGAATACATTGGCATAATCAATATCCATACGGAAAGTGTGTAAGGGAACACGACCTTGCTTTATCTCTTCGCTACGTGCAATTTCAGCACCACCAAGACGGCCACCTACTTTCACTTTAATTCCTTCAGCACCCATACGCAGGGCCGAAGCAATTGCCATTTTAATAGCCCGTTTGTAATTAATACGGTTTTCGATTTGACGGGCAATTGTATCAGCTACAATATTCGCATCAAGCTCGGGGCGACGGATCTCTAGGATGTTGATCTGCACATCTTCATTGCTGGTCAACTTCTTTAGTTCTTCTTTAATCCTGTCAACCTCTCCACCGCCTTTACCTATTATAATACCAGGCTTAGATGTGTGGATGGTAATAATAAGTTTACCTAGTGTACGCTCAATAACAATTTTGGCAATACCACCTTTGTTGATCCGTGCATTGAGGTAAGTTCTTATTTTATTGTCCTCAATTAACTTATTTGCATAATCTTTATGATTACCATACCAGTTACTCTCCCATCCACGAATGATACCTAACCTTGCACCAATAGGATTTGTTTTCTGACCCATATTATGGATATAAAATTTTTAAGAATTATTGTTAGAAACTTCTGTACCCTTAGCACTTTTTGTGCGTGAACCATATACGTTCTTAGAAACCTCCGTTGTTTTAGTATCAACAATTAAAGTAACGTGGTTGCTACGCTTGCGTATTCTGTAACCACGGCCTTGAGGGGCTGGGCGCATACGACGCAAAGTGCGTGCACCATCTACAAATATTGTTTTTACTACCAGGTCAGCATCTGCAGCACTTGTTCCTTCATTTTTTTGCTCCCAGTTATTTACAGCACTCTTCAGCAACTTGCCTAGTGGCGTAGCCGGGTGTTTTGGATGATGTTCCAAAGTTGCCAGGGCATTCTCAACTGCCATACCACGTATCAGGTCTGCAAGCAAACGCATTTTGCGGGGCGACGTTGGATAATTTCTCAATTTTGCTACTGCTTCCATTTGTATCAGTTTGGTGGTGAAAGATTTAAAATGAATGGTTCTGGTGTATCCGGAACCAACATCATTAACCTTATACCATTATTGTTTTTTATTACTGTGTCCTTTAAAGTTGCGGGTTGGTGCAAATTCTCCGAGTTTATGGCCTACCATAAATTCAGTTACATACACCGGAATAAATTTATTGCCATTATGAACAGCAAATGTGTGTCCCACAAAATCGGGTGTAATGGTTGAGCGGCGAGACCATGTCTTGATAACAGATTTCTTTGCACCACCATCGTTTATAGCCAATACTTTACCTTCCAGTTTAGCAGCTACGTAAGGACCTTTTTTAATTGAACGAGCCATATCAGATCGTTATGTGTTATGTTATTTTGAAAAATATTTTTCCTACTTTATCTCTTCCCTCAGCATCGTTGTGTCACTCACTTGTACCTATGTGCTATTGCAGCATATTACTTTGCAAGTTTCTTACCGTTGCTTCTTTGTATAATCAGTTTATCGCTTCCTTTACCTTTTGTACGGGTCTTCAAACCTCGTGAGTATTGGCCGGTTCTGCTGCGGGGTTGTCCACCACTTGCTCTACCTTCACCACCACCCATTGGGTGATCTACAGGGTTCATAGCTACACCACGTACCCTGGGGCGAATACCCTTCCATACATTACGGCCGGCTTTACCCATGCTTTGCAAACTATGATCACTGTTGCTTACAACACCTACAGTAGCGTAGCAATTGATTAATACTTTTCTTAATTCACCACTAGGCATTTTAAGAACGGCATATTTCTCTTCCTTGTTACTCAACTGTGCAGATGCACCTGCGCTTCTTACAAGTTTACCTCCCTGGCCAGGCTGCATTTCAATGTTGTGTATTACTGTACCTAAGGGCATACTCTTCATTTGAAGGGCATTTCCTAAATCAGGAGCTACAGCGTCGCCACTTATAACAGTAGCGCCAACCTGTAAGCCTTGTGGCGCAATAATGTAACGCTTCTCACCATCAGCATAATGCAATAATGCAATAAATGCAGTACGGTTAGGATCGTATTCTATACTTGCTACAGTAGCAGGTATTTCATTCTTGTTTCTTTTAAAATCAATGATACGGTAAGCTTTCTTATGTCCACCACCTATGTAGCGCATTGCTCTTCTACCCTGAAAGTTTCTACCACCTGTTCTCTTAATAGGCTCCAGCAAACTTTTCTCAGGAGTATCAGTTGTTATTTCAGCATAGGCATTACCAATTCTCCATCTGGTGCCTGCTGTTGTTGGTTTGTATTTTCTTAGTGCCATTTCAAATTACCTCTTCAGAGGATTTTTTGTGTTTTGCAATATTTGCGGTCTTGCCTGACCATTCTTTTTCTAAACTACCTGGCAGAAACTGTTACTGCCTATAAAGTGAATGTGACGCAAAGAGTGCTATAAAAACCATGTTGGTAATTGACAACTCCGTACGTTAATCATTTTTAGATACTACCATATAGATCTATAGTTTCACCTTCGGCTACAGTCACCATTGCTTTTTTGTAAGCTGGCTTTTGGCCTTTTACAAATCCAGCTTTGGTATAGCGGGTTTTATTTTTGCCCGGTACTACTGATGTGTTTACATCGGTAACCGTAACGCCATAAAATTCTTCGATAGCCTTTTTAATCTCCAGTTTGTTGGCTTTACGGGCAACTTTAAAAGCATATCTCCGCAGTTTTTCCTGTTGAGCATTTGCTTTTTCGGTAAGTATCGGTTTAACTAAAACTTCAGCGAGTCTCATTTTACGCTTATTTGAATAATTTTAAAAATGCAGAAATCTAACCTCTTATCCTGTACACTTTCCTGCTTCCACCTATGTGGAGGTTTATGCTACTTCAGCTTCTTCTTCTGTAAATATTTTTATTGCGCTCTCAGTTAATACCAGCATGTCTGCATTTACAATATCATAAGTATTGATATCGCTAAGCAATGTAGTAGCTGCGTTTGGTATATTTCTGCTGCTCAAATGCAATGTTTCATTGTATTCAGGCACAATGAATAAAGTTTTCTTATCACCTACATTTAGTACATCCATCATACCAAGAAATGTTTTGGTTTTAGGTGTATCCATATTAATGTCTTCAACTACAAGAATAGAGTTGGCTTTGGCTTTATAAGAAAGTGCGCTGATTTTGGCAAGATCTTTAACCTTACGGTTCAACTTAATATCGTAACCATGGGGTTTAGGTCCAAAGATGGTACCACCACCTTTATATAATGGGTTACGAATATTACCCTTACGAGCGCCACCAGTACCTTTTTGCTTGTGCAGTTTACGGCTGGCACCTTGAACCTCGGCCCGGGTTTTAACTTTGTGTGTACCCTGGCGGGCTGCAGCAAGGTGTTGCTTAACAGCCAGGTATATTACATGATCATTAGGTTCAGCACCAAATATTTCTTCTGGTAGCTCAATTGACCTGCCGGTTTTCTCACCTTTTATATTTAAAACGTCTAGTTGCATATTATTTCTGAATTAAAACGATGGAACCATTGTGGCCAGGAACTGACCCACTGATTAATAAGTAATTCTTATCGGCAAAGATTTTAACCACTTTAAGGCCTTTAACCTTTACGCGGTCCTGACCCATACGGCCGGCCATGCGCATACCTTTAAATACACGAGCCGGGTAAGATGATCCACCAATAGAACCCGGAGCTCTCTGGCGATCGTGCTGACCGTGAGATGCTTCGCCCACACCATGAAAACCATGACGCTTTACAACACCCTGGAAACCTTTACCTTTTGTAGTACCTACAACTTCAACATTCTCACCTTCGGTAAAAATGTCAACGGTTACTGATTCGCCAAGGGCTTGCTCTAAAGTTGAATTTCTGAATTCTTTTACTATGCGCTTAGCACTAGTATTGGCCTTTGCAAAATGATTGATCTCGGCCTTAGTGGAGTTTTTTTCTTTCTTTTCGCCGTAAGAAATTTGAACGGCATTGTAACCATCAGTATCCTGAGTTTTAACCTGGGTTACTACGCAGGGACCTGCTTCAATAATGGTACAGGCTGTCTGCTTACCATCGGTGCCGAAGATGCTGGTCATCCCGATCTTTTTACCAATAATACCTTTCATTGTTTAAAGTTTATACCCCCGATGGTTATAAGGACTTCCGCCTAGTGCGAAATCGATCCTCGTTTGCCACAGACCTTTTCCAGTGTTTTCCATTTGAATTTTATATCAAAAAGAAGAGGAAGTACCTGCAGTAAACAAACCTCGAAGGGCTTGTTCATATGTAATCTGCTAATGATAGCAGAGAATTTATTTAGTATCAGCGCTCTTTTTTTGTACCCCGTACAATTGAGAGATGATTATTTTAAGAACTTATTTTCATGACATGCTCATGAAAAGTGCCCGAAGGCGTTGCTTAGGCTTATGCCTTAATTTCTACTTCAACACCTGAAGGAAGGTCAAGCTTACTTAGCGCATCTACTGTTCTTGAAGAAGAAGTATAAATGTCAAGCAATCTCTTGTGTGTGCACAGTTGGAACTGTTCACGTGCCTTCTTATTAACGTGTGGTGAACGCAATACGGTAAAGATTTTCTTTTGCGTCGGCAAAGGAATAGGTCCTGTAACCACTGCGCCGGTACCACGTACAGTTTTCACAATTTTC
>JANPIA010000363.1:0-5837 GCA_031424735.1 Segetibacter sp. | reverse complement strand
TTGATGCCACTCAAGTCCGCCATTCTCACCATAAATTTTTATGGTTAAATTGTTTTCTTCACCGGCTGCAACCTGGGTTGCTATCAGTACACCGGAAGCGCCATTTTCAAATCGTAGCAATGCACAACCATCATCATCTAAATGCCGCCCTTCCACTACAATGTTCAGGCTGCCGCAAAGTTCCGATACATGTTGTCCCGAAATATATTCTGCGATGTTAAAGGCGTGTGTTCCAATATCGCCCATTACCCCGCTTTTGCCCGACTTTTTCGGGTCGGTTCGCCAGG
Source organism: Segetibacter sp. (assembly GCA_031424735.1). Taxonomy (GTDB): domain Bacteria; phylum Bacteroidota; class Bacteroidia; order Chitinophagales; family Chitinophagaceae; genus Segetibacter. The sequence goes on along the minus strand of JANPIA010000363.1, from coordinate 5,550 downwards.
CGGCTCCCTGGTTTCCTTCCCTTTCCGATAAGGTACTCAGCCATCCCTGCCGGTATTCGGCAAATATTTTCCGGATGCTGCCAAGCGCACCATCCTGCACCAACTGCCGCGCATGTTTCACCATGGGATAGCCGCTATAAGTATGTGTGAGGCACAACAGCAAACCCGTTTCTTCTAACTTTTCCTGCAACTTTTTTGCTTCTTCTAAACTTAGTGTGATCGGCTTTTCAATCACCACGTGAAAGCCGTTTTCCAACGCCATGATTGCGGGTGCAAAATGAGCAAAGTTGGGTGTAACAATGGTAACGAAATCCATACGCACATCGGCTGGTAGTTTGCTTTCCTTCGCAAACATTTCTTCGTACGAAGTATAAATTCTTTCCTCAGCAAGAAACAAAGACTTACCGCTGTCAACCGCAATTTCTTTGTTGATGCTTAAGGCACCACACACCAGTTCAAACATGCCATCCATATTGGAAGCTATACGGTGAATGCTCCCGATAAAAGCATCTTTGCCACCTCCTATCATCCCCATTCGTAATTTTCTGATCATAACAATAAATTGAAGAATGAATGTACATCTAATCAATATTAATTTTCACTTTTAAAATATTTCGTTTTATCTACAGCATTATCAAACAAAAAAAATGAAATACCCGGTGTTTGCATACTTTTAAAATACAACACTCATTATTATGTTTATGAAACCGAATTACCTTTTTCAACTTGTTGCCTGCATCTTTTTGTTTGTGAGCATGGGTTGTAACAATCCTTCTAACCCTCCCGCCGATGGTTTCAACGCCAACGAGTCCGACCCCAAAGCAATTGAGATAGCAGACGAAGTTATGCAGGCATTTGGTGGAAGAAAAAACTGGGATGCCACCCATTATATTGCCTGGAACTTTTTTGGCAGCAGGAAGTTGATTTGGAATAAGTACACCGGCGATGTTAGAATAGAATCGCTGAAGAACGACACGAAGATCTTAGTGAACATCCACACGATGAAAGGCAAGGTTTATAAAGATGGCGCTGAACTGGTTCAGCCCGATTCATTGGCAAAATACCTGGAAGACGGCCGCAAATACTGGATCAACGATTCCTATTGGTTGGTAATGCCTTTTAAATTGAAAGACTCCGGGGTAACACTTAAATTTTTGGGAGAAGAGGATACGCAAAAAGGAAGCAAAGCCGATGTAATTCGGCTTACATTTAAAGGTGTTGGCGTAACACCCGACAACTCCTATAAAGTCTGGGTTAATAAAGAGAATCACCTGGTTGACCAATGGGCGTATTATAAAGAAACCACCCAGCCCGAACCTACGTTTATTACACCCTGGGAAGATTACCGGACTTTTGGCAAGATCAAGCTGTCGCTTTCGCGGGGCGAACGAAAGTTCACGGATGTTTATGTTTTTGATAAACTTCCTGAGACAGTCTTCTCTTCATTTGCACCGGTTGACCTTACCAAATTATAACATCCATTTATTCATTCCTTTGTTTAAAGTATGAAGCACATTGTGATTATTGGCAATGGGATATCCGGCATTACAACCGCACGTCATGTTCGCAAAAACAGTGATTATAGCGTAACCGTTATTTCGGCAGAGTCTGATCATTTTTATTCGCGGACAGCACTCATGTACATTTATATGGGGCACATGAAATATGCACATACCAAACCATATGAAGATTGGTTTTGGGAAAAAAACAGGATATCATTGAAGCGGGCTTTTGTAAACGAGGTGGATACAGCAAACAAGCAATTGAAATTGTCGGACAGTTCCAATATGGCTTATGATAAACTGGTGCTGGCCACAGGTTCTGTGTCGAATAAATTTGATTGCCCGGGTCAAGATGCCATGGGTGTACAGGGTCTGTACTCGTTACAGGATTTAGAAAACATGGAAACGCATACTAAAGAAATTAACCAGGCAGTAATAGTGGGTGGAGGGTTAATTGGCGTGGAGGTGGCGGAGATGCTGCATTCAAGAAAGGTACCGGTCACCTTTCTTGTAAGGGAAAAAGAATTTTGGGGAAGCGTACTCCCTGTTGAAGAGTCGCGGATGATCAGCCGTCACCTGTTAGAAAACCATATTGACCTGCGGCTTGAAACAGAACTTCAGGAAATAATTAAGGACGATAACGGCCACATAAAAGCGATCATAACAAAGGATGGGGAAACGATCAACTGCGGGTTTGCAGGTATAACGGTTGGTGTTAGTCCGAATATAAAGTTTCTAAAAACTTCAGCCATTGCATTGAACAAAGGAGTTTTGGTAAATGAGTTTTTTGAAACCAATGTAAACGATGTTTATGCTATTGGAGATTGTGCTGAATTTGAAACCGCCATTAACGGGAGAAAAAAAATAGAACAAATTTGGTACACAGGCCGCATGCATGGCGAAACGCTGGCTGCAATATTGTGCGGAACGCGGTCTCCATATCGCCCAGGTATTTTTTTTAATTCGGCTAAGTTTTTTGAAATAGAATACCAGGTGTACGGAACAATTAATACTAAGCTGGTGCCCGGTGAAAATACTTTTTTGTATGAGCATCCAAATGGTAAAAAGTTACTACGTATAAATTATGCTGATGATGATTCTGTAACAGGGTTTAACGCACTTGGTTTTAGATTACGGCATCCGGTATGCGACGAATGGATAAGAAAAAAAGAAAAGATTTCGGTGGTGATTAAGGAAATTTCAAAAGTCAATTTTGACCCGGAGTTTAGCAGCAGGTATGAAAAAGTACTGCAGGAAAAGTTTAACCATGAACACCCAGACAAAGCAATCAAGATAACGAAAAAAAGATTTTTTAGTGAGCTGAAATTTTAAGTCGATTTTACAAAAGCTGTTAACGGACGTTTGATTTTGAACCATTCCCTCTCCTACCATATCGTTAATATGAAACGTATTCAATACATTGGCTTCTCAATTTTCCTCGGGGCGTTTACTTTGTTCATTTTTACGCTAAGCCTCAGCCATTACAAGCTTACGAACGAGGTATTGCAAAAAACCATTTCGAAGGGATCGCAAGGCGAAGTAATGCTTGCATTAGCCCCGATGAACAACAAGGAATATTCAACCAACTTTGATTTTATAAGCGATTTAAAAGTGAGCATCGCTGCTTACAACAAGCCGCACCAGGAAAGTAAAGAATGGGACAAGGTGTTAAACGATACCTATCTTTTTTCACTTACAAAAGCTTCTTCTATTGGCTTTTTCCCAAACCATTCCGGTTTGTTTTTTCTGCTTAGTATCGTGATGGGGGTGCTGGGTGCACTAGTATATATTCTGCCCAATCTTAAAAAAATTCCGGGTATAAAAAACAATCATATTTTTTTTCACCCTAACACTTCACGTGGCTGGATAGGGATCGCTTTAGGTGCTTTTCTCATTTTGTTTTACATCGTATTGTATTTCTGGCCGGAGTATATTACCAACTGGGCAATTTTGGTAGATCCCTTGAGCAAAGCTATCAGCGGTAAACCGGCGAGCCAGTGGTTTGTGTATGGCTTGTTATACACTTTGTGCATTGTGGTAATGGGAATCAGGATGCTGATTAAATACCGACATAGCCGTTACCAGCAGGTTCGTACCATCTCGGTTATGTTTTTCCAAACCTCGTTTGCGTTTCTTATTCCCGAAATTTTGGTTCGACTGAACGCACCCTACCAGGATTTGAAAAACATGTGGCCGCTTGATTACTCTTTCTTTTTTGACTATCGAATTAACGAACATTTGAAAGCCGGCAACCTCGGCTTGTGGATGTTTGTATGGGGCGTTGTACTATTCGCTATTGGTGTACCGCTACTTACTTATTTTTTTGGTAAGCGTTGGTATTGCTCGTGGGTCTGCGGTTGTGGTGGTTTGGCAGAAACCTTAGGCGATCCGTACCGCCACCTTTCCAACAAAACCGTGAAGGCATGGAAGATAGAACGTTGGATGGTACACAGTGTTTTGGTTTTTGCAGTGGTAATGACGGCGGGCGTTTTATATACTTATTTTACCGGCTCGGGGTCTTTGCTGGGCATGGATACTTATTCGTTACGGGCTGGTTATGGGTTCGCCATCGGGTCGATCTTTGCCGGTGTGGTAGGCACTGGTTTTTACCCATTAATGGGCAACAGGGTTTGGTGCAGGTTTGGTTGCCCGCTGGCTGCTTACCTTGGGTTTGTCCAACGCTTTAAATCCAGGTTTCGAATTACTACTAATGGAGGTCAATGTATATCGTGTGGCAACTGTTCAACCTATTGCGAAATGGGAATAGATGTTCGTTGGTATGCGCAGAGAGGGCAGGATATTGTACGGTCATCGTGCGTGGGTTGCGGCATTTGTTCGGAAGTTTGTCCACGCGGTGTGCTAAAACTTGAAAACGGGAAGGAAACGCAACGCTTGGCAGAACCTGAACCAATTGTTTTTGGGAATGATGGACGTGTCAGGGTTAATTTGTAATGAACAGGTGATTGACTTAATGTGAATGATTCTTATTTGCCTTCGGCGATGATGTCATTAAAGGAATTAACCGGGTCTAACGAGGGAGAACTTTTAACCCGCTTTCGGTAGTTTTTAAACAGGCTATGCCATTGAATATTCAGCACGCCCAGTACGCCTTCTTTCAAAATTCCTTTATTCATTTTTGATGAACCAAGTTTACGATCTTTAAAGGTGATGGGTACTTCTTTTATTTTAAAGCCCAGCTTCCACGATGCGAATTTCATTTCTATCTGGAAGGCATAACCTACAAATTTTATTTCATCGAGGTTGATGGTTTGTAACACTTCTTTTCGATAACATACAAACCCCGCAGTGGGATCGTTCACCGGCATCCATGTAATCATTTTGGTGTACATAGCACCACCCTTGGAATAGAACCTCCTGTCCCATGGCCAGTTCTCCACCTTGCCACCAGGTACATACCTGCTGCCAACAGCAACATCTGCTCCATCGTATTTGCAGGCATCGTATAACCTTTCAAGGTCGGTAGGATCGTGAGAAAAATCTGCATCCATCTCAAAAATATATTCATAGCCTTTGGCAATACACCATTTAAATCCATGTATATAAGCAGTGCCTAAACCAAGCTTTCCCCTTCGCTCCTGTAAAAACAAATGATCGGGATAAACCTGTTGCAGGTCAGATACAATTTGTGCAGTACCATCGGGCGAACCATCATCAATTACCAACACATGGTAACCCTGGTGCAAGCCAAGAATAACAGAAATTATCCGTGCGATATTTTCACGTTCGTTATAGGTAGGTATGATTACAATCTTCTCCAATCCAGGTAAATAAAAGTGGTTAACCGAATGTACAATTTTTAGCTTTCAACAGTCCACCCTATTTCAGGGTACCATCCAATTACACTTTCTTTAACAATGAACGATTGATCATTTCGGTCAGTTTTTGTTTGGTGTGCATGGGAAAATCGCCTTTCATCATCCAATCATAATATTGTGGTTCAGATTTCAAAACATCTTCTACAGGTCTGCCTTTGTGTTTTCCAAAATTGAATACTTCTTTGTTATCAGCAAAAATAAATCTGCGGGCA
>JANPIA010000362.1:0-3495 GCA_031424735.1 Segetibacter sp. | reverse complement strand
GCGTTGGTTTCCTCCTGCGGTTTCATCACCGCCTTTGGCACCTGCATTACACTATCGGTGGTTTCTATTTTTTTCTTCAATGTTTTTTCCGGAACCCTAATCGAATCCACGGGCAACATAGTTGCTGAAGTATCCAACGTGGTGGAATCACTTAGCTGGGTGGTAGCCTTACCATTATTTTTTACAAGATTATACACAGCGAATGCTGCAAGCCCAATGGTGAGAATAAGCAGGATAAGAAATGTTGATTTGGAAACACCACGTTGCGGTTTATCCGTATAAAACGGCTGATCGCTGCTGGCGGTGGCTGCATTGTTGTTGAGTTGTTCCCGAAGTTGTTCAATCTCGTTTTGCTTGGCATCAGATAATTGCTGGTAATGCAGCACCTGCTTTTGTAATTGCTCCCTTTCACCCAGCCATGCCTGGGGTAAATTATTGGCTTCATTTACCGACGACCTTTTTGCAGCCACCGAACTATTTAAACAAATAAAGTCGTACAATTCAATACCATCCCTGTAGCGCTTTGCCGGATCTTTTTCAAGACATTTTTTGATCATCAAAACAATCCATTCGGGAACATGGAGTTCGTGCTGTTTCTTTTTCTCATCCCATGCGGCTGGTATGTTTTCGCGGCGCAACTGCATTACATCGGGTGGCGGCGTTTCCATATGCGATAGCCTGATGGCGTTCCGGGCAGTTTCCCCTTTATCGTGCAATGGAAAGGGAACACGACCTGCCAGCAGCTCGTAAACGATGATACCAAAACTGTAAACGTCGGTTTGGGTAAGCATCTGCCCTTCGTTTTGCTCGGGGGCCATAAACTCAATAGCGCCCGCATGGCGAAGGCTGGTGCGGCGCTCTTCATCGGACATAACAGAGAGTCCAAAGTCGAGCAAAATATAATTTCCGGTAGCGTGGTTAAACTTTACATTGTTGCTTTTAATATCGCCGTGGCGCACGTTTAAACGATGACAATGCGCAAGTGCATCGGCTAATTGTTCGGCAACCTTTACAATTTCTTTTATAGTAAAAACAGGTTCATTCGGCGGCTTCAATAATTCCTCGAGATCGGGCCCTTCAATGTACTCCATTTCAATAAACGGGAAGTTGCCCGAATCGGTGATGCCGGAGTGTATAATGGTTACTACATGCGGGTTGGGTTGTTCATTTACCTTCTTCAGTTTTTGAACTTCATTCTGAAAATCTGTATAGTTTTTATCTTCGTGGCTTTCGCTGTAAATTGGCGTGGGCAATATTTTTATGGCGGTGATGATCTCCCCAATGCGCCGGCCTTTATACACAGAGCCTTGCCCGCCTGTTTTCATGGCGCCTAAATTTTCCAACCCTTCGGTTATCGTAAACACCTTAGCCATGGTTATGAGTTTTCGTCGTCGTTATAAGTAAATTCCAGCACGGCAGATTCGCCTAACATAATTTGATCGCCCTCGCTCAGGCGGTGCCCTATCTCGGTTGTTTGCACTTTTACAATTTCACCTTCTGCATTACGGATCTTCAATTTATTCATGGGCGGAATTCCACCTTCATCGGCATACAAACAAAAATATCCATGCTCATTATCCCACTCAACATGTGCATGCTGCCGGCTGATAGAACGGTTGCTTTCATTCTGGCTTGCATTGGGAAAGGCGATACTGTTCTCCCGAAAAAATCCGTCCGCAGTTTGCACTTTTTTTTCACGCCCAATATTTATTTTTCCGGGTGCTGATTTGAGCCTATAAAGGTCTTTCTCCGCCTCCCCATTCAGCACTTTAAGGTATGCAGTTGCTTCCTTGTGTACCTGTGGTTTTTTTCTGGTGGAGATAAATAATGCCGCATCAACATTCGATGCTTTTTTAGCCTCGGCAGGCGCTTCCTCAAATGCTATATCCAGCGTCCAGCTTTCGGGCAATGCAATGGCGTAGTTATCTGCTAACCGCTGTACCTCTTCGGTTTTAAATCGTTCCTCCTCCTCTATAAAAACCGCTGATTCATACAGATGCTTTTCTGTTTCTGCACAGGTGATGTACAGAAACAATCCGCGAATGTTTCCACCTTCGCCACCTTCCGCTTTTTGCAATTCTTCTTTTATAAACTGCAGTAACTCTCCCCGTATCAACTTCACATCCTTAGGGCGATCATCCTTAAAAAAATTCAACATACTTAGTGCGTTTGTAATTTTATCAAAATGTCAGTCATACCTGGTTCATACATTCAATAAGCAGTCCACCCTAATTAACCGTTTTTTGCCACCGAATGACAGAAACCAACCTGGCAATTATGTTTTACTACTGCAAGGTATCCGTTGCATTTATTTCTTCATCTACTTCTGTTACAGGCTTCCCTGGCTTTACAATCTCCATTTTAGGTTTAACCGGAACCGGTGGCTCAAAACTTTTTATGTAACCTTTTGCCAGCAGTTTTGGAACCACGTATTTACCAGCCAGCTTAACTGCTTCGCTTGATCCTTTTGCGTTTTCAATTCGTACACAGGTTACTATATGTCCCGGGCCATTTGCTTTTGGTGCAAAAAATACATACCAGCCATCATTGATCCTTTCACTTTTTAAAATGCGTTCGGGGGTTCCGGTTTTGCCAGCTACATTTATTCCAAGCTTGCTCACTTTCGGGGCGCTTTGTTCAATCATATAACGTGTCATCAACTGCGCATAGCGTGGGTTGGTTGTTAAAGCGATCCCTGGTTTTAGAGGTGAAGGTGAGCCGCTCACACTCTTCACAAATTTATTTGGAACCATCGTACCATTGTTAGCAATACCCGCGGCTATGCGTGCAACGGATGCAGGGGTTGCCACCAACTCACCCTGACCCCAAGCCATACCGGATATGCCTTTTGCCCTTGTGCGGCGAATATCGTTGGGATTATATCGTACCGCAAATTCGGTTTTGCGCCAAAGCTGCCGCCACCTTTCCTGTTGTGCCGGGTTATCGTTTTCGTAGTTGTAAAAATATCCCCCCACCCCATGCAAAAACATGCCGGATTTTAAATAGAGCGTGCCCATTTCTTCCTGTAACTTTTTTTCGTTTGCCAGCCTGATGAAAAAAGAATTGTTGGATTTAACCAGTCCGCGACGGATAGTGATGTTACCCGCTTCGTCCGGCTCAAGACTTTTTATACGGATCAGGTCGCCGGGAAGAACACGGATACTCAGTGTTTCCGCCACATCGCCCAGCTTATTAAATGCAGCCAGCGAGGTGATCAGTTTAGCCGTTGAACCGGGTTGAGTAGCCAACGTAAAACCTAAGTCGCGATTGGTATTCCAACCTGGTAACTTATTCATCTCGCCCTCGCTTAGAGTGAGCATGTCCCAATCGTTCACGGGTGGTAAAGGATATCCGGCGGATGCAATCACTTCGCCGGTATTATCTTCCATTACAACAATAGATACGCGTTTCAATTTCAGCGAATCGTCTGCTGCAATCTCCTGTTGCAGGCTGCTTTGCAATCCGGCATCCACCGTAAGTTGAACGTCCCTGTTC
>JANPIA010000361.1:0-7008 GCA_031424735.1 Segetibacter sp. | reverse complement strand
CGCTATCCGCTAAAATTTTTAGGTGGGCTTTAAACAGTTCAACGGGCACAATAATGTCTCTTGCACTTTTTGAGTCGCTGCCTCTCCATTCGCGTATCTGATGATAGCAAAGAACCGGTACCTGCGGACGTGCCAAAATAGTTGCTGCGTCGGCAACCTCTTTTTTCACAGCAGAACTATCCTTCGCTGTTTTTTCCTCCGGGCTTGTTTCTTTTTTAGACGAATTGTTTTTACAGCCGGTAACGAGGAGCGTGACCATTAACATGCAAACGACGATATTTTTCATAGCGGCAAAAGTATTTTCAAATATGCTGCGAATGAAATACAGTTACCAACAACTTATTGAAACTAACTACCGTTCGGAATTTTCAACGGCGTTTCCATTATGTCACTTTGCAAGTCTTCCCCACAAACGCATGCGGCTAACACCACCATCGGGGAAAATTGACAACCGAACATGGGTGAATGCGTCAGCGGTTGCGATCTCCTCTTTAAAATAATGCTCCGTATCAGCACTCAATTTTGTTTGTGGGAGGATAGTTTGCCACACAGTAGAATCGCTTGTGAACTTACTTTCGTGCTCAACAGAAATAGAGCATCCCTCCAGCAAAAAACTATCAGGATAATTGCCTTTGAAATGGCAGGTGTCTATCAATGCCTTTTCAATAGTTCCCTTGTGCGCCAAACGTACAATCACCCAGTCGCGGTTATTGGGTGTTCGGTTACGTTTAGTTTCCCATCCATCTCCCATATTAACACCACGGCCGGGCATAATCAAATTATCCATGTGCGAGAAAAACATATCGTTACACAAAACAGATTTTGCCCCGTTAACGGCAGCAGCAAGATCTATCTCGTCATCTTCCTTAACTGAACTCCAGTCTTTAAATACTTCGCCATACACTTTCAATCGTGCAACACCACCATCGGGGTATATATGCAAACGCAGGTGTGAATAAATGTTGTGATCATCTATTGCATAGAAATTTTGCGAGCCTGGTAACAGCGGCGATTTGGGCAGGATCTCTTTCCATTCTATCGTATCAAGGTCTATAGGCAACGATGATGAATGATGGTATGCTTCGATGGAAGCATTTGGTGGATGGTTGCCAAGAAAGAAATTGGTATCGATATCAACCCCATAAATTTTGCCGGAGGTTGCTAATTCAATTATACACCAATCGTGACCAGGTGTACGTTTGCGCCGCGATTCCCAGCCATCCATCCATTTGCCGCGTTCGGTATATTTATCTGCTATAAAAATTCCACGACCGGGTTTCAGCAGGTTTTCTTTCTCCGCAAAAAAGTCGTCGGAACAAGCGATTGCTTTACCACCGAGGCGTTCGGCAGCCAGGTCAGTAAGATTTGTAAAAGATGGTTCAGTCATACAATTCAAGTTAAAAGGCGCGGTTTAATTAAATCGATTTGTTGTGTTGGTTGAATAAGAGTTTTCCATGATTTAAAAACATTTCATCTTTATCGAAAACTTTTTCACCGGCTATAAATGTTTGTTTGGTTACCCCATATAAACTTTGGTTTAAGTAGGGTGTTATTTTGTGTTTGTGCAGGATGTTTTCAGCAACAACTGTAAACGATTCTTCGGGGTCCCAAACAACCAGGTCAGCATCATATCCTTTAGCGATCGTTCCTTTTACATGTTGCCTGCCGATAAGCTTTGCAGGATTTACGCACAGCCAGCGGCTGACCTGCTGTAAAGAAATGTTTCTTTTTTTTGCCGCGGTCCACAACACTGGCAAGGCAAATTGCAGAGAGGCAATTCCGCCCCAGGCTTGCATTAAATTGCCGCTTTCAAGTTCCTTCAAATTTGGTGTAGCAGGCGAATGATCCGTAGCAACAAAATCAATGGTTCCATCTTTCAATGCTTCCCAAAGCTGGTCGTTGTTTTCCTTTTCGCGAATGGGTGGCGCGCATTTATACTGCGTTTGCCCATCAGGGATATCCTCAGCATTGAAATATAAATAGTGCTGGCCAGTTTCCACGGTAAGCGGTAAACCTTTTGCTTTAGCGTTTTTAATTTGTTGGATGGAATTGGCAGATGAAAGATGGACGATGTGAACGTGACAGTTAAATTCTTCGCACAATCTTATCACGATGGCGATGGCGTTGTCTTCCCATTCTTTTGGTCGCGATGCAAGATATTGTTGATAGGAGCGGTTGTTTGTTGTTGGATGATTGTTGGGGGTAGTTAGTTCGCAATGAACCAGCAATGGCAGGTTATGCCTTGCAATAACTGGCATTGCCAATCGCAGGTCGTCTTCAGTAACGTTCGGAAATTCGTCGATACCGGAATGGGTTAGAAAGGCTTTAAAGCCAAGCACGCCGCCCGCTATCAGTCCTTCAACTTCTCCCGAATTTCCGGGTACCAGTCCAGCCCAGAAGCCAACATTGGTATGAAGCTGTTTTTGTGTTGCAGCAATTTTCTTATGGAGGGCATTTAATGTAGTAGTTACGGGAGAGGAGTTCAGCGGCATGTCGACCAACGAGGTTAACCCGCCGGCAATGGCTGCTTTGGTTGCGGTATCAAATCCTTCCCAGTCCGTTCTTCCGGGTTCGTTTATATGTACATGCGGGTCAATGATACCAGCCATTAATACCTTGTTGCCAACGTTAATAACATTCGTTGCGGCACCAGGTTCTACATGGTCGGTTACTTCAACTATAACCCCATCTTTTATTAGCACGCAACCGCGCTGTATAGTTTCACCTGTTATGATGCGATTACTGTAAATGGCTAAATCAAACAATGTTGTGGGTTGGTTTAAAATCAATCCTGCAAAATAGAAAACTAAATTTTAAATTCGACGGAATGGGTTTGGGGAATCGGGTTAATGGGGTTAGTAAGTCAATGGGTCAGAGATAGCATTCGGCGATGGTGCTTGGTAGAAATTCTTAAATAGAAACCTTGTCACCTATATAAAAATGGCAATCATCACCAGGTAACCAGCAACCTGCAACCAGCAACCTGCAACCAGTAACTTGCAACCGGCCACCAGCCTGCATTCGAAACAACGCTTATGCTTAACATTATCCTGTATTGTGTTTTAGTTTTTATCCTGATAATGCTTATTGGCATCACTTATCGTTTGCGCAGTGTGGAAAAAATAAAGAAGTTGGGCGAACAGGATACTGGTGGAAAGGAGGAAGACGCTATAGAAAAAATCTCCCTGTTACAAGGCTTTGTTTATACGGCGCTCGTTCTTACTATTATCACGCTGCTTTACTTCACCTATCATCTTATAAAAGGTACCCCCTACGAAGGTCATTTGATGGAATGGCTGAACATTATTGTTCGGCTGATGCACGTGACGTTTGGCATTGCCTGGATAGGCGCTTCTTTTTATTTCGTGTTCCTGGAAAATGCTTTGAACCGTACCCAAGATGTTAGGGAGGAGCTTGCCGGCAACCTGTGGGCGATACACGGAGGTGGCTTTTATTATCTCGAAAAATACAAGATAGCCCCACAAAAAATCCCGAAGGAATTACATTGGTTTAAATACGAAGCATACTTTACCTGGCTTTCAGGTTTCAGCCTTTTGTTTGTGGTGTATTACTTTAACGCCAAAGCTATTTTGATTGATCCGAATGTTTTTGCCACAACACCCCTTACGGCTGTGAGTATTGGCATAGGTTCGTTTATAGTTGCCTGGTTGTTGTACGACGTGTTATGCAAAACCAAACTGGTACAAAAAGGCGCCTGGTTTGGCTTGATCGGTTTCCTCTTATCCGTCGGTTTTGCTTATTTCTACTCGCTGGTTTTTAGCAGCCGCGCAGCCTATATTCATTTTGGTGCAATGCTCGGAACATTAATGGCAGCCAATGTTTTCTTCGTTATCATCCCTGCACAAAAAGCCATGGTGAAAGCCGCTAAACAAGGCACGCCGCTAAACCCACAGTTGGGTAAAAATGCAGGTACGCGTTCGCTGCACAACAACTATTTTACGTTGCCGGTTTTATTTGTAATGATCAGCAATCATTTCCCCAGCACATTTGGTTTTAAGTACCCGTGGGTTGTACTTGCACTGTTAACGCTGGGAACTGCCGGCGTAAAACACTGGCTTAACTTAAAGGAGAAAGGGCAACTGAATGTTTTGGTGTTACCGGTGTCGGTTTTGATTTTATTGGCAACCGCTTATATATCCGCGCCGCAAAAACCCGATACGGAATGTAAGCAGATCATCACCATTAACGAGGTGAACATGATCGTTCAACAGAGGTGTGTGAGTTGCCATTCATCGCAGCCAACCGACGATGTTTATAAAGCGCCACCCAATGGCGTTATGTACGATACGCCGCAGGATATAGCGCGGTTGAAAGATAAAATTATGCAACGGGTGATCATCACTAAAACAATGCCCCAGAACAATAAAACCAATATGACACCGGAAGAAAGGGACATGATACGTTGCTGGATAGAACAAGGGGCTTCGTTAAAATAAGTTCCACTTCAGGTGCATTTTTCATCCGCGATAAATTATGTTATAGTGTTTACCACATAAAAACAAAGAAACACAGCATTTCACATAGGTACCATTTGCACCACGTTGCCGCACCGCAACTTAATTATTATATTAGAGCAACCTAAACTTTTTGTATGAACCAGTCTGATTATTTGCAACAGCGCGTGGAAGAACAAATTAAGTGGATGAGTGGAAAAAGTAAAAGCAATCAACGTATGTACAAGGGATTAAAGCTTGTTGAAATATTTGCGGGAGCCAGCATACCATTACTGGTGGGATACAGTAAAATACACCCCTCCATACCGGTTATTACGGGTGCAATGGGTGTATTAATTGTTGTACTGAACGGCATACAACAACTGAATAAATATCACGAAAACTGGCTTACGTACCGCACCACTATAGAGGCTTTAAAGACTGAAAGAATGTTGTTTGAAACACAAACCGATCCCTATAATGCGGAAGATGCTTTCCCCAAATTTGTGCACAATTTTGAATCGCTGCTGGCAAACGAAAACAAAACCTGGAAAGCCAACTGGACTGCAAAGGCTCCTGTGAAAACAGGCTCCTGATCAACTGCTTATTTTATCCTGTACCGTAGCCCGGCATACACCATGCGGCCGGTTAACGGTCCCCAAATCATAGAAGCATCAAAGTATTGACTAAAAGGTTGGCCGGCGGCAACAATTGCATCTTTCTGGAAATAGTTAGAAAGGTTTTCGCCACCCAGGTACACATCAAACAAGTTTTTTGCCCCTAAGGTTTTACTTACCTGTGCGTTCATGGTTACGAACGATGGTGAATAAGACGGTCGCTGGTATTCCGGCGAATTATCCGTAGTGTTGGGCAAACGTTTTTTACCGCTAAAGCTTACCGTATAGTCAAACTTCCAACCATTTGTTTCGTAAGCAATGTTTGCAAAGGCGCGGTTTTGCGCAGTCAATGGCTTTCTTAACAGCTGGTTGCCGTAAGTGGTTTTCACATCAAACATGCGGTACGCTAATTTAACATCCAGGCGTTGTATTGGTATTATAGAAAGTTCTGCCTGTAAACTATTGGAGTACGACTTGCCATGCAGGTTATAAAATTTTATCGCTCTCGCATCCTCTATATCAACCACCACCTGGTTGGTAAAATCGTTCCTGAAAAAATCTAAACCAAGGTTCGCACCACGTCCGAACAACTTGAATTTCTGGTCAATTGATATCCCTTTGTTCCAGGCAACTTCGGGCTGCAAACCATAGGCGCCACTGCCCGCAGATTGAATAGACACTTGCCTCGAGCTGGCAAATACTCCATTGTTCTCTGCAAAAATATTTGCTGTCCGTTGTCCTCGTCCCACGCTGCCCCGTAAAATGGTTCCCTTCACCGGCTCGTACCTGAAATTGAATCGAGGCGTAGTAAACCATCCGTATAAACTGTTATGATCCTGGCGTATGCCTGCCACCAAATCAAACTTTTCCGATGGAGTAAAAGTGTATTCGAAGAAAGCGCCAGGTACAGTTTCGGTTCGCTTGAAATTGCTCGATTTAAAATCTTCATTGTACTTATCGTACACAAAACTTAACCCAGTTCTATACTTATGTATTGTTGTGCCGATGATGGACTGGTAGATAAGGTTAGCGTAAAAATTTTGTTGTTGCGCATTGTACCGTGTTAAACCAAAATAGGAGCGTTGCTTATGATCGAAGGTGGAAAGTTGTAAACCGATGCTTTGATACTTCTTTTGCGGAAACACATACCCAATCTTGCCAAAGCCTTCCACTCTTGTTGTGTTTATCCCCACTCCATAGTGATTAGTGGTAAACTGATCCTTCACCGAATTATAATCTACCTGTCCGCCTGTTCGTTTATCATCCAACAACTTTATTCCAAATTGTGTCATCATCCCTTTGTTATTGTCGTAACTCCAGCGGTTAACACCGCTGAATAAATTGCCGGTAGGTAAATCCCTAAACCCATCGTGGTTGAAGTCTAACTTTTTATTGTTGAAATAATCATCGTGCAACAGCAAAGTGGTCGACCATTTTGAACCCAGTTTTTGTGTCAGGTTCAGGTTTACATCTATTCTTCCAAAATCGTTTGCATAAAGGTTAGCATATAGCTTTTCACTGCTTACCGGTTTTTTTAACTCTACATTTATTTGCCCCGCTATGCTTTCAAAACCATTGGCAACCGATCCGGTTCCTTTGCTAAGCTGGATACTCTCTATAAAAGTACCAGGTATAGTATTTAAACCTAAAGCAGTTGCCAGCCCACGCGGGCCTGGCAGGTTTTCCAGGGTGAGCTGGGTGTAAATGCCAGCAAGTCCCAATAACTGAATTTGCTTGGAGCCGGTAACCGCATCATTGTATGATACATCCACCGAAGGATTGGTTTCAAAGCTTTCGCTCAGGTTGCAGCAGGCAGCTTTAAACAGTTCTTTTTGTGTAATAGTTTGCGTACGGTAAGGATCAACCGTGCTGATATAAGTTGAAGCACGGGAGGAGGTCACCTTCACTTCGTTTAATTGTTTGCCAGTGGCTAAAAT
>JANPIA010000360.1:0-1966 GCA_031424735.1 Segetibacter sp. | reverse complement strand
GTTTGTTTTCCTATTGCTTTTGGCTTTAAGTACAACCTGAACGAAAAAACCAACATGTTTGTTGAGGCTGGCTACCGGTTTACTAATACCGACTACCTGGATGATGTAAGTACCACTTATGCGCCAGATGCATTTTCACCTTTGCCAAACGGGCAGCTTTCGGCAGGTCAATTATTAAGCGATCGCAGCTACGAAACCGGAACGCCTATAGGCATAAAAGGCCGTCAGCGGGGAAACAGCACTCAAAAGGATGGATATGTTATAGCCCAGGTGGGCATATCATTCAACTTGTCTTCGTATAAATGCCCGACACCTTAGATTAATTTTTTAATTGATACACAAGCCGGGATATTTCCGGCTTTTTTAATGTGCCTCATTCCTGAACTACTCATTTCTCATAGATACTGTTTCTGATCAGGAGATTTTTTAGCTCAGGAGAGGAGGTCAACAAAAGATGATTTTTCATTTATACTTAGCCTGGAAAAATTAGTGACTTTTGTATTTGCTGAATAGATAGAAAAAAATAGAAGTGTGCGACGTCCGCAAGTCTGACCTATCGTGTGGACACAAATATGCGAGGTTCTGATTTTGAATATTTCATAAATGAAAAATGGCTTTTTGCTCCGGAGGAGCATCCTGTTTGTAGTATGATCAGATGTTGAAGTCTTCGGGCTCCGTAGGTGCCACCTATAATTTGAGTAATTAGGAAGCACCTACGGAGCTTAAATAATCGTTTTGTATAATTTTCTATAAACAGGGTGCTCTTACAGAGCAATATCAACAGAAAAAAAATGTGTCCACACGATAGGCAAGTCTGATGGGGCAGGCAGCAACGGCTGTGTCATAGTAGTAATTCAGTCTGGCTCAAAAAAAAACCCGTCAGTTCTTTACCCCTTTTGCAGAATAACTGCCAACGACACATTACTTCATTTATTAAAAGAACCTTAAATAGTTTAACGCAAAAGCGTATTCTAATTCTTTTAAAAAGAAACATTTTGAAAATACTACATTTGCCGACCAAACAGGACTTTCCTTCATGCAGGATTTGAAAGATAAAATTGATCTTAAACGGTTGCCACGTCACATTGCAATTATTATGGATGGCAATGGCAGGTGGGCTAAAGAAAAAGGCGAAGACCGGCTTTTTGGTCATTATCATGGAGTAGAAAGTGTAAGGAACATTGTAGAAGGCTGTGCCGAGCTCGGCGTTGAATATCTCACATTATATGCCTTTAGTACTGAAAATTGGGATCGGCCTGAAAAAGAAGTAACCGGGTTAATGGACCTGCTGGTTGATACCATCCGCAAAGAAGTAGACACCCTCAACAAAAACAATATCAAGCTCCATGTAATTGGAAACCTTGAAATGCTACCGCCTTTTGCTAAAAGTGAAATGCAGGAAGCTTTGGAGATGACCAGTAATAATACCGGGATGAACCTGGTTATGGCCTTAAGTTACAGCAGCAGGTGGGAACTGGTAAATGCCGTAAAAAATATTGCCCTTGATGCACAGTCGCGCAAACTGGATGCAAATAATATAACGAGCGATACTCTGGAGAATTATTTGTGCACCCGCAACATCCCCGATCCTGAATTAATGATACGTACTAGTGGCGATTTTAGGGTAAGTAATTTTTTATTATACCAGCTTGCCTATACCGAGTTGTATTTTACCGAAACCCGCTGGCCTGATTTCCGCAAGGAAAATTTATACGAAGCCATCCTCAATTTCCAGGGCAGAGAAAGGCGTTTTGGCAAAATAAGCGAACAGGTAAATAATGGGCAGCACATTGGTTAATAATTACTTTACAATATAAATGAACGCCCTACTATTTAACAAACACTTTCAAATTATCCCGTTAATTTGCTCGCCGAAAGAGAACAGTGTCTCCCGAAAGCTGCATCGCCAGCACGGAACCCAAACCAACCAAATAGGATATTGATGCAGAACGTTTACAAACCTTTT
>JANPIA010000359.1:0-5990 GCA_031424735.1 Segetibacter sp. | reverse complement strand
CGAATCGGTGGGTCATCCAACCGAACTTGATCGTGTATTGGGCTACGAAGCAAACTTCGCCGGCACAAGCTTTCTTACACTGGATAAATGGGAAACTAAAAAATTCAACTTTGGAAGTAAGCTGGTAAACATTGTTGCAGATAAAAAACAGGAAGGCTCCCTGGGAGCTGTTGGGTACGATGATGAAGGCGTTAAGTCAAAAGAATGGAACATCATAAAGGACGGCATCCTTGTTAATTATCAAACCACCCGCGATCAGGCGCATATCATTGGCTTAAAAGAATCACAAGGTTGCAGCTATGCTGAAGGTTGGGACAGTATTCAGTTTCAGCGGATGCCCAATGTTTCTTTACAACCCGGTACTTCCCCGTTGAAACCGGCAGAAATGATCAAAAAAATCGAGAAGGGACTTTATATGTTTGGACGTAATTCCTACTCCATCGATCAGCAGCGCTATAATTTCCAGTTCAGCGGCCAGCTTTGTTACGAGATAAAGAATGGCGAAATTACGGGCATGGTTAAGGATGCGGCTTATCAATCCAACACGCAGGAGTTTTGGAATTCATGCACAGCAATTTGCGATCAAAGCGATTATCGATTGGGTGGCACCTTCTCCGATGGAAAGGGCCAGCCAAGCCAGTCGAGTGCTGTATCGCACGGATGTGCCACAACAAAATTCTCCGGGGTTAGTGTTATCAATACCGGAAGAAAGCTGGGATAATTTACTAGCGAATTTTAACCAAATTGATCGGCAGTTTATGTGTTGGCTATTATGCAGATAACAGGTGGAATTTAGGAATCGAATAAAAGGAATAGTTCGTTGCGAAATTTCGTCATTAGAGGTTTACTTTAAGTGCTTTCTTTATTTTCCTTGCCTTTACTCCATCCACTTTTTCGAATTCGACGTTTTGAATATTTCTCAATACAAACAGTGGTGTGCCAGGAGTAGGTTTTGCTCTTACGTTAAAAAACCGCGCATCTTTTACATCATCCATCACAAATGCTGACCGTATTTCATTGCCCATATAGCTAACTTCCACATTGTTCATTTCAAGGTTTTTTACATGGCGGATAAAGAACCCATACGCAGGCATAACGCCCATTTTTTGTGGTTCGGGATAATCCTTTTCATATTCCGGTACCGTGTTTTGAATGCGTGCAGCCGGTGAGTCGATCTGCCGGTAGTAGATTCGGATGTTATTCAATTTTACATCTTCAATATCATGCCCGGGAATTCCGCTGATGAGTGTGGCGAAATGAGCATCTGCATTATAAGCAATTACATTGCTGATCATAATTCTGCGTAAAGCGCCAACAGGCGTTCCTTCCGGTCCGCGCATACGGGCACCAAGCCTTAAAAAAATGGGTGAATTGGTAACATCCCGCATGGTAATGTTGTTGATGGTAACATCCTCCAGCAAAGCGCCATCCACTGTTTCCAAAGCAAGTCCGCGGCAAAATTCGAATACGCAATTTGATATCGTAATGTTTTTAAAACCCCCATTTGATTCTGTGCCGAACTTGATTCTGCCTGTAGGTCCTTCGTGATCGGGTACCCGGTTCCATTCCTTTCGCTGATAGGTGCCGTTATAGAATGTTCCCAAATCGTAACCACTTACCTGGCAGTTGGTGATGGTAACATTTTGCGTTGGTTTTGGGTAGCCCAGTGCAAAAGAGCTTTTCAAACAAATGGCATCATCCCATGGCGAATTAATGGTACAGTTAGATACGCGAACGTTTGAGCAACAGTCTATATCCATACCATCGCGGTTCGTGTCCATCTTTAAATTGTCGATCGTAAAATTATCAACCCCTGTTGCGAGTATTCCAAAATGACCACCATTCAAAATGGTAAAGTCTTTTAGAATAACATTGCGGCAAAGTTTCAATGCAATGGCTTTGTTTCCCCACGAACGGCGTTCAGATGCATTGCGCGTTAAGCCTTTTCCGTTAATGATACCGGTACCGATAATAGAAACATTCTCAAGGTTTTCACCCCATATTAAACTGTTGTGCCAATGGCTGTGGCCATAATCCTGGAACTTATTATTGACATTTGATTCAGCTTCATCAAATCGTCCACCAAGGCTTGAATCTGCAGCTTGTAAAATGCAGCCCTGGTCGAGGTACAAAGCGATATTGCTTTTGAGATGGATGGAATAACTCAGGTAGATACCTGAAGGAAAGAACACGGTTCCCCCCCCACCTTTTACGGCTGCATCTATCGCATTGTTGATAGCTTTTGTGTCGTTGGTTTTACCATCACCAATGGCACCGTAGACTTTAATATTTATCACTGGTAATATCGCCTGCTGCGCAGCGGAATGAAAGCCCACAAACAATAAGCACGTAACGAATGCAAAAAATCTATTAGTCATTTCAGTGAAGGATTAAGCCGTGTTTGATAGGCGAAATTGGAAGTTAATAATGGGTATGGTTCACAACGGTATTCTTCAGATATATCAAGTTTTTGCGGGAGTTTTTGAGTGAATACTTTGCCATCCTGCTTCCATAAACCCGAAGCACTCCCCTACTTAACGTGATCACTTCTTCTGCCCCCTTGCCCATAAAATCAAACATATGAAAAACAGGATCGGGAAAAAAAAGTTCCCCGGTGCCCCTATCGTTTATTTTAAACTTATACCAGAACAACTGTTCCTTTCCATCGCCACGCCAGTTACCTTTTATAAAATCAGGGTTGCCATTAATAGGATTGCCCGGCCATTTCAAAAGCTTCTTACCGGTATTATCAAACCAATATAATTGGCTTGATAAGTAAGGTTCGTTTAATTGACGGTTGCCATAGGTTCGTCCACCAACTACAACCTGCGGGCCACTAACATTTTTAAGAAAGTTACCCACCTGTATTTGCTGACTATGTTCGGCTACCTGCTGCCAGATGATCTTACCCGTAAAAGCTTCGTATATAAAAATTCCTGCCTCGCTGTTGGCGGTTATTATATCCAGCTTTCCGTCGTTGTTTAAGTCGCCAAATTTGTAGCTGTCTGCGTGGTCGTGGTTATCGGGTAACAGGTCAAAACGGTTCCAAAGTTCTTTGCCATTAGCATTGAGCAAAAGCGAACCAACCAGCACTTCATCAATGCCCTCTTTATCCAGGTCAACCGGATAAATATAATGACCGAGGTTATCCTTTTTCCGGCTTTCGGTATGCACCCATAAAGGCTGCAAATCAGCGGTGTAGGCATTGATGTTGATGGTGCCGCCCATATCCGTAAACACCACTATTTCGTTCGGATCGCCTTTGGTTAGCTTAGCAATTGCAAGCCGGAAATTATTATAAACATGGGGCAAAGGTTTGGTGGGCCAGGCTATCTGTTGTTTGATAGTTCCGGTTTGCCCGTCTGCAATTACCAACCATTCTTTTCCATCCATCATTCGCCAATGGGAAACCTCGGCCTTTCCATCTTTATTAAAATCCCACAGCACACCCGGCGCTTCAAATTCAGACCGTTCTTTCGTGTATTCTTCCGGCGCTTTCCATGCCCATAATTCTTTACCGCTGTTATTAAAAAGATGCGCGGAAAAATCTGGTTCCAACACCATAAAATCGGTTAAGTTATCTCCATCCACATCGCCAAACTTTACAGCATTTGATAACGGAATTTTATATTCTTTCAACAACTGAACATCATCGTTCAATTGGTACGGCATAATATCATCAACCGAAAGAGAAGCATTCTTTGTAAGCACCAACACATCAAAAACGGAACCGGGATCAATGCGGGTTATTTTAACAGAAGCCAATCCTTTTTTCAAATTGAACGAACCACCTTTCTCGAAGCTCAAAGGTTTATTACCAAACGAAACACCCGTTACCTTATCGTTAATGGCAACTTTAAACGATGAACCTTTTTCGCCCTGACTTCTTACAAAAAGAAAGTAGCTGCCATACTCCGGTATCGCCACCTCTGTCATCAGGTTTGTTTCCGATTTCAATACAATGCCTGTATTGTTAAATAACCAATCTGTTTTTAAGGTAGCGGCATCTGTAATGATATTTCCTTTAGGTATTTCTTCCAAAAAGTTTGATGCCGGAATGATGAATGTGCCTGCTGGTGGCTTGCCGGCGGGTGTTGCACCAACTACCGTTACAAACAACAACATCGATATGAGAAAAATATTATTGGCCGTAGGGTTGACTTTCATTCTTCTAACAGATAAGTATCGTTGAGATTTATTGTTCCAAATAACCTATTTATAAGTTCTCCTCAGCCACTCTTCGGGTACGGGTATAATACAAATGTTCATAGACCGGTTATCTGCTGAAAGCATTGCCGATTGAATTTGAATTTTTGTACCATCCGGGCTCATTGTTGGATGTGGATGATCGGCAGCAGACTCTTTATGGCCCGTTGAAAGCAATATCATTTCGCGGGTGTGCCTGTCAATAAGATAAATGCCTCTCGAAAAATCATCACCCACTGCCCACCTGCCATCCGGTGATCCGCTTACGTGCCAGAGCCCGCTGCCAGCAGGTGTTTGCCCCGCTATGGTCATCTCTCTTGTTCGCAAATTTACAATGGCAAGCCCGGAAGGTTTTTCCCTGGTGCCCGATATTCCCCATGCCGCTTCCTGCCCGGGGTTTGCGCCACTCACCGCAGTGGCAGGAGCATTGATGCCTGTATTGGTTCCGGGTATTTTTCTATGTCCCATAGTCGCCACGGCAACTTCATCCTTTGCAATAACTGCTTCATGGGTTACCCACTCATAGTCCGCCTCCGGGTATAGTGGTCGTAAACCTGTTCCATCCGCCATCACCGTCCAGGTACGCTGTGGCGATTTACCGCCTGTTTCCCAACAAAAAACGATCTCACCCGGCGTCCAGGGGTTGGTTTGTATATGCCCTACCTGGAAGGGAACGGATATGACATGTTTAATCTGCCCGGTATTTATGTTCATAGCTGCCATGCCCGACGGACCTGCACCCATGTTTCTGGGACCAAAGGCAGTTTCCATTTTAGTTCCGGGCGTTATATGCCGCGCCGCTTCTTCGGGGCTTACCCTGAAGTATGCCCATTCTTCACCGCCATCAAGTGCCATATCGCCACCGGCACCAAGTTGTGCAGGCGTGGTTCCACATATGCGTTGATAACTATCAGGAGATTTCACTGATCCTGCTTTACTATCGGCAAACAATTTTGCAAGGTCTACTTCAATTATTTGAACAGGGGCATCGGGCTGTCGTCGCCTTGCAGAATCGCGGTTACGCCTTTGCGAAGTATCGCGGTTACGTCGTTGGGAAGAATCGCCAGCATTGCGCATGAAATAAAGCTTCATGGATTTTCGGGCGATGTTAAGCATCCCCGTGTATCCTCCTTCGGTAACCTGCACCATTTCTCCTGATTGTTCGTTTACCGCCATCGCTTCGCCTGGCACCCTGCCTGAACGGAAGATGAGCCACTGCCCATCGGAGGTCCATTGATTATGGGTTTGATATATTTTAGAATCGCCTACAGGGCTACTTGTAAGAAAGGTGAGCATAGTGCCCGTTACGGAGTCTTTCACTATTTTTTTTTCAGATGGAAAGCGTTTACCTATTTGGCAATAGGAACTTTGGTAAAGTACAACTGAGCTCAAAAGCAGCGACAATAAACCAATCTTATTCTTTTTCATTGTGGCAATTTTATCGTTGATATTGTTTTGATGGTATGGTATACACTTAAGATTTCCTCGCTATGTTTTCAGCGAATTATTTTACTTCAAACGATGAATTTTAAAATCGTCAATCACCTGCCTCGACTGGGTGGTTCTGAATCCGAAATAGCCTTCCCGCAAAGGCTTCTCTTCCCCAAATGAAAAATACTCCTCATCATTTACAAAAAACTTTGTGACATTATTGTACACCGTTATTCTTATCCGGTATTCTTGGTTGGCTTTAAGTAAATGTAGCGTATCCTTCAGGTCATTGTAAAGAACTCTTTCGCCGCTCCCATTGTATTTTCTAAACCTTGTAGTTTTATTGGTGTTTC
>JANPIA010000358.1:0-5158 GCA_031424735.1 Segetibacter sp. | reverse complement strand
ATCGCATACTAACAAAAACCTATGCTATTAAAACAATAAAGGTTCTATTTTACATACCCTGCTTCTCGTAAAACTTCCACTTTGTTGTGAAGTCTTCGGTTAATGGTTGGTTGGTTAAAATTGCCCTTACCATTTCTACCGGCATTGAGTTTAAATGCATGACTGCATCATGGTATTGCTTGTTGGTCATTTTGCCGCCATCTACCAATTCTTTTCTTAACGCATAAAATTGTCTTCCGCCGGTTAAATAAGCCAATTGGTAAAGCGGCGCATATCGGCCAACAAATGAGCGGCGAACTTCGCCTTCTGCGTTGGCTCTTTCGTGCCCAACCCTGTCCACTAAAAAATCGATGCATTGCTGTGGCGTCCATTTGCCCGTGTGATAATTGAGCGAGAAGATAATGCGGGCACAACGGTGCATGTGCCAGAACAACATGCCAATTCTATCTTCAGGCGATTGCGGAAATTTAAGATCCCATAATAAAAGTTCCCAATAAAGTGCCCATCCTTCACCGGAAAAAGGGGTGTTGAAATTGCGATAGGTTCTGTAACGCGAATTCATATAAGCCTGCAGGTTGTGCCCGGGAATGAGTTCGTGCTGAACCGTTGCACGGGAGAAGTGCGGGTTGTTGCCGCGCATGCTCATCAGGCGGTCTTCGTCGGTCATGGTGTTGGTGGGGTAAGAAATACTGATGTCGGCACCACCGGTAAAAAATGGATTAACGAGTTGCCTTTCGGGAGTCATCATCAGCATTCCCCAGGTTTCTTCAGCTACAGGTGGAATAGTTATGAGGTCTCTTTTTTTAAGAAAATCAACTGATTCGTTGTACAGCCTTAAAATAGCTTCGGGTTGTTTGCCGGCGGGTACAAAGGTATTTTTTACCTTCTCCAATGCTGCTTTCCAATCGTCGCCAAAACCCAATTCTTTGGATGCTTTCAACATTTCTGCATCGCACCAGGCAAACTCTTTATTGGCGATGTCAATAAGTTCTTCCGGCGAGTAGGGAATCATTTCATAACTCAATTGCCTGATCAATTCTGCTTTGCCTACGGGTTGCCCAACAATCCCACTCTTATCCTGCGAAGCAAAACTGTCCCCCTTCTTTTTAAATGCGGAGGCGTAAACAGCTAATGCGGTGTCCAGCGCATTGTAAGATTTTGGAGCCCACCAGGTGTACATTGGCTCGTAGCCGTTATAAAATTCATGCGTACTTGCCAACGAACGTTTGATGTTTGCAATGGCTTCACTCCCTGCATAAATAGATTCGGCAGTTAAGTTTTTCTCATCTTTTAATTTAGCCTGCAGGTCTTTAATATCTTTCGTAATAACAGACAATTCCCTCGATACCTTTTCAGCATCTACCTGCCCTCCCCTTCTGCGTATTTTTTCCAACGCATATATCTTATCTGCAAAAGGAATCCATTGTTTGATTTTATTATACTCTGCGGTTTCTTCGGCTGACTGGCGAAGCTTTTCCTTCAAATCTCTTTTAAATAAAATGTAATCCACTTTACATTCCTGCGGAAGACTTTTGAAATTTAGCTGCTCAAGTTTCTTCAGGTAATCGTTATTTAATTTCTCCAGCCGTTCTCTTTTTTCAGGGGAGCCTACGCCGCCTTCTCCACCGCCGGGTCCTCTTGCATTGCCGCTTGCCATCGGGCTATAGTATCTTGACAATACACGGAAATCAGCCGCATAATGCTGCATGATGTTTGGCATCTCCTGGCAGGGAACGTAGTCGTTATCTTTTAATTGGGCAATGCTTATTACCGATAAAAATGTAAGCGTGATGAAGCAAAATACTTTGAGCAGTGTTGATTTGGGCATGTGTAGAATTTATGAATAGAATGATCTTTATAAATACCAGCGTTTGTTTTTTATGGCATCATCGTTGCGTCGCAATCACTTTATCGGCAAAACCAATAGTTATCTTCAGCATCATTATTAGTTACCCAAATTAATCTCTGCGTCATTGCGGGGAGGAACAGCCTGCCCCGATTATTTCGGCGACGAAGCAACCTGCTAATTAAATTGAAAGGTGTTAAATTATAAGAGCAGATTACTTCGTCGCCGTTCTTCCTCCACGCGATGACGCGAAGATGTTCATTCAAATTTTCATACAAACCTTCCGGGGTCAAAAGCTTTTATATCGATACCTGTATTCTGCCTGTTAGCAAGGTCGGCTATTACTTTGCCACTGGCGGGCCCAAGACTTAAACCACTCATTGCATGACCACCGGCAATTAATAAATTCTCTACTTTACCAGCATAACCTAAGTATGGCAAACCATCCGGCGTAACAGGTCTGTACCCATACCAAACATCTTTTTCAGCGGGCATTTGCAGCGCCAGGTTTTTAAAATATTTAGGAACAGATTCAACAATACCCTGCACCCGGTTCATGTTAATCTTATTATTGAAAGGCGCAATTTCCATGGTTCCCCCATAACGCATACTGCCGTTCATGGGCGTTATGGCAACACGTGCCTCACAAAGTATGGCTGGTATATTTAATTTACGCTGTGGCCGCGAAATAGTAAATGAATAACCTTTACCCGGCATTAATGAAATAGCAACACCAGCCATTTTAGTTAATTGTGGAAGCCATGAACCGCTTGCCATTACCACAATATCAGCTTCCAATTCACCCTGCGTAGTAACTACTTTATTGATCTTCTTTCCTTTTTTTAATATCCCTGTAACTGAATTACTGATCTCGAACTCTACGCCAGATGCTTTTAAATTGCTTATCAGTTGCGGCATTAACTGGTTGGGGTGAAGGTGTGCATCGCAGCGATAATGAACAGCACCTAATACATCAAAATCTATAGTAGGTTCCAATACTTCAAGCTGATTTTTATTAAGCGCCTCCACATCCAAACCCATTTGCCGCGCCTTCTCTCCTAAATGAATTTCCTCCTCTCCAACCCTTTCGGTTTTGTAGTACATCAGTATCCCTTTCTTTTCAAGCGCAAAATCAAAACCGGGTTCTGATGCCAATTGCTCATATAAATTTTTACTAAGTAAGTTCAGTTCCATAAGTGGAATCGCCGAGGCTTCCACATGATTTTCATTGGCGCTTTTCATGAACTTCAATCCCCATTTAACCAGGTCACTGCTTAATGCAGGCTTCACATAAAAAGGGCTCTTCTTATCAAACATCCATTTTACGCCCTGCGCGATCATACCCGGTGCGGCGAGGGGAACAAAATGGCTCGGAACGATCATACCAAGATTACCGTAGGAACAGTTATCCGCCAGGTCTGTTTTATCAACCACTGTTACATCCCACCCACTTTTATTAAGGTAGTACGCGCAGCTTAAACCAATAATTCCACCCCCAATGATCACTGCTTTCATCCTGCAAAATGTTTATTTTTTTTACGATACCCTCTTCTGTTTTCCATGGCATCATCGTTGCTGCCTGCCCCGCAGTATTGAGGGGTCGCAAGCACTTTATCTGCAAACAATAGGGCATCTTTTAGTCAAAAGTGCTCCAGTGCCAGCGGGACGTAATACTGGTAGAAAAATAACCACCAAAAGTAATTGCATGCCGCAGGTATGCAATATCTAAAATGATTTTTGTTTCGTACCTACGGCACGATCTTCTTCAAAACGATAATCAATTCTACCAATATTTTGTGCCTACGGCACTACTGCATAAAATCTTTAATGTTCTTACCCTACAGCACTTCTATGTAAGCATTATATTGAAAACAAAGTACAAGAGTGCGACGCAACGATGTTTAATCCTGTTAATTCAGCCCGGCTCAAAAAATCAATTCGCATTAATACACCTTTAAATTGCCACTTCGTTTAGGTAGTGGTCTAATGCACTAAGTAAATACCCGGCTTTCGCCAACCAAATTTTAGGCTAAAGCCGACTCTCATTTAATTTTCACATCCCCCCACTTTAAAAGTCGGGGCAATTGAAAACCGGTTCCGATCCTGAAATGTTTATCAAATCACCTGGAAGCCGAAAGCATAGGGGTCGTCCTCATCTATGATAATGGTGTTGTAGCCAGTGATCTTCGCCCAACCTTCAATGCCGGGCACAATCGCCGGCTTACCACCAATGGTTGTTTCTTCTTCTATGGTGCCTGTAAACTTTGAACCGATAATGCTTTCATGTACAAACTCATCGCCTCTTTTCAACTTACCCTTTGCATACCATTGCGCCATACGGGCAGAGGTTCCGGTACCGCACGGCGAACGATCAATCGCCTTATCGCCATAAAATACTGCGTTCCTTGCTGTTGAATTTGGGTTGATGGTTTTGCCGGTCCAAAGCATATGGCTTAAGCCATGTATATGTTCGTCTTCAGGATGCGTAAATTCATATTTTTCATTTAAACGCTTGCGGCATACCCTGCTCCACGAAATAAGTTGGTCGGCTGTAAAATGTTCCAACCCCGGAAAATTTTCCTGCGGATCAACAATGGCGTAGAAATTTCCTCCGTATGCAACGTCCATTTTTATAGTTCCTAAATCGGGGCATTCAACATCCAATCCTTCGGAGTGAAGAAATGATTTCACGTTGGTTAATTTTACCGACTTCACTTTCTTGCCTTCCTGTTTATATTCTATCAACACAAGCCCGGCGGGTGCTTCCATCCTTACTTTACCCGGTGTTTTAGGTGATATCAAACCTTCTTCAATTGCTATGGTGATGGTGCCAATAGTACCATGCCCGCACATAGGCAGGCAACCACTTGTTTCAATAAATAACACGGCTATATCATTCGCTGGATCGTGTGGCGGGTATAAAATACTTCCGCTCATCATATCGTGTCCACGGGGCTCAAACATAAGACCCTTACGTATCCAGTCAAACTCTTTTAAAAAGTGAAGGCGCTTTTCCATCATACTATTTCCATGCAGTATTGGACCGCCGCCGGCAACCAACCTTACCGGGTTACCACAAGTATGTGCATCAATACAAAAAAACTTTTTTGAAATCATTCAATTTATTCTGTTGATGATGAATAAATGTAATCCAGCCCTTACACGCTACGTTGACATTTCGCCCATGCATGTTATAATAGTACAAAAGGGCGACCCCCGCAATTCTGCAGGGCAGGCTGCAAAAATATTTAATAGAATTACGGCAAGCCTGGCTCAAAAAAAGCTAAACAAAAAGCATTCATTTAGGTTGTG
>JANPIA010000357.1:0-18689 GCA_031424735.1 Segetibacter sp. | reverse complement strand
CCATTGCCTTTGATTCATACAAAAAATTAAGGGAAAACGGCGGTGCCATTTTAATTGATGAAACCAGTTGTGTAACGGTTGGTGCCTGTATGATTCAATAGACGATGGACAATAGACGATAGACCATCGACTATTCACCTGACCATTCACCATTCACGATTGACCATTCTCGATTGACCATTCACGTTCCTCAAAAAAAGTATGCTATGACAAGCAAACATTTTACGGGTAAAGTAATATTCGCCGGTGCCGGACCGGGCGATCCGGAATTGATTACTATGAAAGCTGTCCGTTACCTGCAACTGGCAGACGTGGTACTAACCGATCGCCTGGTTAGTGAAGACATTTTAAAATGGTATGTAAGCAAGAATGCAGAAATCATTCATGTAGGTAAACAATGTCGGCGCGGTGTATCTACACCCCAGCAAATCATAAATGAGTTGATAGCCGATTACGCGCTACAGGGCAAGTTGGTGGTTCGTTTAAAAGGTGGCGACGTTTCAATTTTTTCGAACATAATGGATGAGTTGGAAACCGTAGTTGCCAACAAAATCCCATTCGAAATAGTGCCGGGTGTTACTGCCGCCCTGGGTGCGTCGGCTTATGCAGGCATCCCGTTAACTGCCCGGGATCATGCCACAGCAGTTCGTTTTCTTACCTATTACAAATCAGATGTATTGAGCGAGGAATACTGGACGGAACTGGCGGGCACAAGCGATACGCTGGTGTTTTATATGTCGTCTGAAACACTGGATACGGTTGTTGAAAAACTTACGAAGTACAATATTGACAGCGCCAAATTATTAGCAGTTGTTGAACAGGCAACCACGCCAATACAGCAAGTACACATCTGCAATTTGTACAACTATACCAGCACTTTAAAAGGCAGGTCTTTCATATCACCTTCGCTGGTTATTATTGGTAAAGTGGTTGCATTGCACCAGCAATTTGCCTGGGTAAAAAACGATAACAGTACTCACTCATATTTTAAGCCTGTACAGCAGGTAGTGGAAGCGCCAAAAATGATCGCTTAAATAATTCATACAAAAAATAAAAACTGGCAACCATGCTGGCTGAAAATAAATTAAAGGTGTTTGGCGATTTCATAAAAACATTAACCAATGACGAACTCATTTGGGTTAACGGCTACCTGAATGGAATTGTAGCGAAGGCTGTACCGGAAACGACTCTCCCGGCCGTAAAACAAGCTGCAAATAAAATCACCATTACCTACGGTACAGAAACCGGTAACTCAAAAAAAATTGCCACCGATTTTGCAGCAAGGGCAAAAAAGAATGGCATCCAGGTAAAGCTGATCAGCCTCGACCAGTACAGGCTAAACGACTTGCCGAAAGAAGAATATTTTTTTACGATCGTGAGTACCCATGGAGATGGTGAACCACCTGCTGCAGCAAAAAAGTTCTACGATCATATTTATAACAATGGCTTTAAATTCGACAAGCTGAAATACAGTGTGCTTGCCTTGGGCGACACCTCCTATCCATTGTTTTGTAAAACGGGTGAAGATATAGATGATCAACTGAACAAGCTTGGTGGCAACCGCATTGCACCTTTACGCAAATGCGATCTTGAGTTTGATGAAGAAGCAAATGACTGGTTCGATAAAGTATTGTTGTCGCTGAATTCAAACAATGGTGCCCAGGTAAAAGAGTCCCCGGTTATTACGTCGTCACCCGCAAAAAAAATAACCACCAAAAAAACCTATACTGGCAGCGTATTAGCCAATGTTAACCTGAACGATATAGGCTCCAACAAACAAACTTATCATATAGAACTTGCGGTGGATGAACTTGAGTATGAGCCCGGCGATTCCATTGGTATCGTTCCTGAAAATCCACTGGCTACGGTGGAGGCAATCCTTGCTTTTACCGGGTTGGATAAAAACAAAGAGATTGAATATCGTGACGAATGGTTTACCGTATTTGACCTTTTGAAAAAAAGAGTGAACATTATTTACCTGGCACCGTCAGTTGTAAAAAAATACGCAGCACTTGTTAGCCAAACCATTCCCGAAGCAAAGATTGACCTGCTCGACCTAATAAAAATTTACCCTGTAAAAAACAGCGCCCAGTACGAGGAAGTATTTGCCTTGCTCAATCCCATTGCGCCGCGGCTATATACCATCGCTTCCGCACCCGAAGCACACAATGGCGAGGTGCATATTACGGTTGAGAAAGATGAGTTTCATATTAATGACATCGAACGGTTTGGCTTATGCTCAGCCTACCTGGGCGAATTAAATACGGATAGTGAAATAAAGTTTTTTGTGCAAAAAAACAAACGGTTCAGGTTGCCAGCCGATGATGAAGATATCATCATGATCGGTCCGGGTACAGGCATAGCAGCATTCCGATCATTTCTTTCAGAAAGAGATTCTAAGGGAGCAGCGGGCAAGAACTGGTTGTTTTTTGGAGAGCAACAATTTGCTACAGATTTTTTATATCAAACCGAAATACAAAACTGGGTAGACACAGGTGTGCTTACAAATGTAAATGTTGCCTTTAGCCACGATCAGCAAGAAAAGCTTTATGTGCATCATAAAATGCTGCAGCGCGGACAAGAATTTTACAACTGGTTACAGAACGGCGCCTACCTATATGTATGCGGTCAAAAAGACCCGATGAGTGTATGGGTAGAAAATACATTGCTGGAGATCATTCAAAAGTTTGGCAGTAAAACCGCTTTTGAAGCCAAACAATATTTCGACAAGTTGAAAGATGATGGCAGGTATTCGAAAGACGTTTATTAGATGGTCAGTGGTGAATGGTGAGTAAAGTTCACGGGGTGTATATTCTGTACTGCATTGCAACCTATTAGCAGTACCGTTAGTTGATGCAGAAGAACAAGTGATTTAAATATTACTACAATGCATCTCCTTCTCCAATAAAGAAGGAGAAGGAAGGGTTAACAAATACTAAGAACAAATTACAATGTCAGACAAGAATTTATCGCACATAGAAAAAGTAAAACAAACCAGCGATGGCCTCCGCGGCACAATACGCGAAAGCTTGCTCGACGAAATAACGGGCGCTATTCGCGAAGACGACCAGGCGCTCATTAAATTTCATGGCATGTACCAGCAAGACGATCGGGATAGAAGGGAGGAACGCGCTGAAAAAAAGCTGGATCGTTTGTACACTTTTATGATTAGGCTGCGCCTGCCCGGTGGTTTTTTGTTGCCTGAACAATGGATAGCCATGCATGAAATTGCAGGAGAAAATTCTACGGGGGTTATCAAGATAACTACACGACAAACTATACAATTACATGGTATTTTCAAGTCGAAGATAAAGCCAACGATTAGCGCTTTTAATGCGGCAAAACTTGATTCGATAGCCACGTGCGGCGATGTGAATCGCAATGTACTTTGCAGCCCTAACCCGCGGCAATCTACCCTACACCAACAGGTGTTTGCCTATGCTGATAAAATAAGTAATCTTTTAAAGCCAAAGACCAGTGCATGGTACGAGATATGGCTGGATGAAGAAAAGATAGCGGAAAAATTAGAAGACGATCCGTTGTACCAGGACCGTTATATGCCCCGCAAATTCAAGATCGCCATTGCCATTCCACCCAATAACGATGTGGATGTTTTTGGTAACGACATAGGGCTGATTGCCATTATTGAGAACGATGTTTTAAAAGGATTCAACATTGCTATTGGTGGAGGCTTATCTACCACGCATGGCAACACAGAAACCTATGCACGCCTCGGAACCATTATTGGGTTCACCGATACGGAAGAGAAAACCTTAAAAGCCGTTTACGAGATATTGACTGTACAGCGTGATCATGGAAACAGGAGTGATAGAAAGCTTGCCCGGTTAAAATACACGGTGGATAATTTAGGCGTTGACCGCTATAAAGAGGAAGTTGAAACGCGTGCAGGCTTTAAGCTGGAGGAAGCCCGCAATTATAAGTTTACAACACGAACCGACTATTATGGCTGGGAACAAAGCAACGATGGGAATTGGCAGTACACTGTTTTTGTAGAAAATGGAAGGGTACTGGATGATGAAAAGGTTGCACTAAAATCTGCATTGCTGGAGGTTGCAAAAACAGGCAAAGCCAACTTTCGTTTTACGGCAAATCAAAATGTAATTATAAGTGATGTTAGCGCAGGCGATAAAGAGGTGATCAACCAGGTATTGCTCAATTTTAATATTATTGAACACACAGGTAGCGCTTCGCCGATACGGAAGAATGCAATGGCTTGCGTAGCACTACCCACCTGCCCGCTTGCATTAGCTGAAGCGCAAAGGTATATGCCCTCACTACTTTCTAAAATAGAACCACTGCTCGAAAAAAACGGGTTACAACATGAGGACATTATTGTACGGATGACCGGCTGTCCAAATGGTTGCGCACGTTCATACATTGCCGAGATTGGTTTTGTAGGAACTGGACCGGGTAAATACAACTTGCACCTCGGCGGCGATTACGAGGGCGAGCGCCTGAATAAAATTTATAAAGAAAGTTTGGAGGAAGCTGCTATTCTTACAGAGCTTGATGGATTGTTCGCCAACTATAAAAACGAAAGAAGAGAAAGGGAAAAGTTTGGAGACTATATTATGCGCAAAGAATTGGTGTAAGTAATTTAAACATAGTAATAAAGTGCCACGGTGTTCCTTTGCCCGTGGCAATTTTAATTTTGTGGAATATGATTTTAGAAATGGTTAATTGAATAAGTAATTAAAAAATAAAATGCAGTTGTTATGCTTTCGATGAAAACGCAATATGCCTTCCAGGCATTAATGTATATGGCGCAGCAGCCAAACAATAACCCGGTATTAATCGCAGAAATAGCTGAGCAAAAACTAATCCCCATCAAATTTCTCGAAAACATTTTATTGCAACTTAGAAAAGCCGGTTTACTCGAAAGTAAAAAAGGGAAAGGGGGCGGCTATTATTTTTCAAGGAAGCCCGCCGATATAAAACTCTCCTATGTAATGCGCCTGCTGGATGGACCCATTGCACTGCTTCCCTGTGTTAGCTTAAATTTTTACGCCAAGTGTAAAGGTTGCGAGGAAAACTGTTGCGGCCTGCATAAAGTAATGGCTAATGTACGCGACGCATCGCTGGCCATTTTGGAAACCAGTACGGTGGCAGATATTGCTGAAACTTAGCAAGCAAACCGCCGTAGTTTCCACTATTTATTAAATCTATTCCGTTTCTGCAACGGGGCAAATAATGGCTAACGCTATTACATTCCGCGAAAAATCATTTCATTTGTTTACCCTTTCAAAAAATGTACCCTATAAAAGCTTAGTTATGGTAAACCTAAGTACCACTTTACCACCTTTTGTTGGAAAGAACATAAAGGATATTTGCGACTGCAAATATATAAATGACCTCCACAACCACTGCGCACATTTTGTTAGTCATGTTATGGGCTACAAGTTTGGTTTTAAATGTAAAGACATGACGGGCAAAGGAAGTGTTGGCGTAAACATAAGGGTTCACGAAATATTTAATAAGTGCCCGGCTGTTGGGGAGTGGAGTAACAAACCGGTGGGTGATGTGCTGGCCTTTATTACAGGGTTTCGAAACGTAAACCTTCTTACTAAAACAATGGTGAACGTTCCGGCAAAGCACATCGGCATTTGTTACAACAATATGATCTACCATTATTCAAACAAGCAGGATAAAGTAGTGAGTGTTACACCCGAAGTATTTGCAAAACATTACAATGGTTCAGATATAAAAGTTTTTTACGGAACTTTTCCGATTGCCTAAATGATCAATAAATTCATACTCCTCATTTTACTTTCGTTTTTGGCTTGTACAAACAAGCCAGGCATAAATGAGAATGCACTTCCTGCACAACAATTGAAGGTATCAGGCATGCCTACCGATAAAGAAGTAGTTGTGATGGTTATGCAAAATGCAGATGTTCTGTTATCTGTTGATTCATCTTGTAAGGGTGTGGGTTCAGATTTTACAGATTCAACCATCGGTCAATTCCTCAGCAGTTTCCTGCAATATTATACAGATACTTCAGCTAAAAATTCTATATCAATACAAGTTGTAAAAGGTGATAACCCTGAAATAAAACAAGATCATTGGAAGGCCACTTTCATGATCAATGGACAAACCGAAGGAGAGAATTGGCGTTGGGGAATATCATTTGTTTTATTGGATAGTAACCATCACGTAATCGATTCATCATTTCGTTGTTTGGGTGGAGGCTAAAATGTTTTATGTAAAACAGGATACAGGAAGTTGCCCGCAACGGAAATAGCGGACTTCATTCTCGCCTAAAAATTTATTCAATTGATCCGCTTAGTTTTTCTTCCCCAGTTGGCTGGGGCACATTTATGTTGCCACCGTAAAAAATTGCATTCAAAAACATTTTATTGGTGCCATACCATGCGCCGCGAAAATTCGGATTGTCTGTAAACATTATCACTCTGCCACTACCCTCCCCGCCCACCACAATTGCTGCCGAATTCTTGATCTTTTTCAAAGTTGTGGGATGAACATAACCCCCGATCAATGGCTCTGCCGTGTATTGTGCAACCGTGCTGTATGGGTTAATGCTGGGTTGCAAAAAGCTGAGACCATTCTTATAAACCGATACTTTTCGATTTGTAAATCCAAAGCCGATGGGATGGGTTGTATCCAGGTCGGCCGTAAATATGGAACCACCCATTGCCTTAGCTCCCTCTATATAAACTGCATTATCAAAATGTTGTCGAACAGGGATTCCTTTGGCTGTATCTAACACCAGTAATTTTTCCTTTGTAAATCCATTTTTAATCGCCCAGTCTGTCCCGGATTTGATGGTGATGAGTGTATTACCATTTTGCACCCAGGTTTTTATTTTATCACTGATGGTTTTATCAAGCAAACTGTAACTACCCGAAACCATAATCATGGTGTTGTACCTATTTAAATTTGCCTGGGCAACATTTAATATATCCAGCTTGGTCACGGGCATTTCTAATCGCTGATCCAGCAAATGCCAAACCTCTCCCGCTTCGGATGCCGCTACACCGGTTCCTATAATCATTACTGTTTCGTTCTTCTTCAATGTTTGTATAAATCTGCTGCCCAAATCAATACCGCCCGAATTATATCCTGACCCAAAACTATAAATTTTGATACCGGCTTTTTTTGTGACCGCTACAATAAGTGCATGTAAAGAGTCGGGCGATATTCTTTGTTGTTGCACGGATAGTACAATACTTCCATAGTTAAAGTTTTTGCTTTTACCTTCAATCAATGTTGCAAAGGGTCGAAATGCCGATTGTACGATAACGCCTGATTTTTGCAAGAAATAAATGGCCTTGTGAATATTGTAATCCGAACTGCTCATTACGTATGCATAGCTACTCTTTTCAGGCACGATGGTTAGCTGTTCAGGAAGACTGGTTATTTTTTTACCAGGCTGCTCACGGGTTTTCATTTCAATATAGGGCAGGTTGAATGCATGCACCAGGCTCCACGCCGAAGCATCGTAAAAGGAACTATCGATATAAGTGATTTGCTTTTCAAAAATGGATCGAACCATGATATAGTTATCCTGGTCTGTAGGAACATAATATAACTTCCCCTCCGGCACCTTACCAGCGGCTTCATATACATCTATCTGATGAAGTAACAGCAAATCAATAAAAGCCCTGGTTCTTGTTTCATCCTGTATGTCGCCAAACGTATATCCTTTCACTAAAGATTTTGCAGCCTGTTCTTTGGCAACGCGATAAAATTCTTTTCGCATTTTCAGCAGCGACGATTTTTCGGCAAGGGATGCCCTGGCTGTAGTTAAGGCGGCAACAAACTGGTTTCTTATAGTAAACGCAAAGGTTATCGGAATTGTAGTAGTTTCCTGTGCATGCCCGCGGCTGCTTGCCTGTTCGAACAAAAACCCCGCACCACCATAAAAGTTAATGTAGCTGCTACCATAACCCGGGTATAGTTTGTCGTAAGCCTCCTTAGTAAAATATAAAGAGCCGAGTTTATCCGTCGCCTTTGAAAAGTATTCAGCATATTTTGGGTAAATATTTTTGTAAAGAAAATCCGGCACTACGGGATTGTTGCTTGCATTCTCCCCCGGATCAAAATAAAAAGTTGAATTGGATCCCATTTCATGATGGTCAGTTTGTACATAAGGTCGCCACTGATGAAAAAATCTAATGCGGTTTCTTGTTTCCGGAAAGGTTCCTAAAAACCAATCGCGGTTCAGGTCAAACCAATAATGATTAAATCGCCCACCGGGCCATATTTCCGTATGTTCACGGTCTAACGGATCAATAACTATCGGTGAGGCTTTATGCATGTTTGCCCAGTGGCTGTGCCGGTCTCTTCCATCCGGATTGATGACCGGATCCATTAGTATCACCATCTCATTCATCCATTTTTTTGTTTCATCACTTTCTGAAGCAGTCAGGTAATAGGCTGTAAGCATTGCCGCTTCACTGCTGGATGGCTCATTGCCATGAACATTATAACCCATGTGAATAACAAGCGGAACATTTGGTGTATTGCCTGTTAGTTGGCCTGCGAGGTGTTCTTTCCTTATTTCTTCCAACCGCTGGTGATTAGATGAAGAGGTGAATATGGCAGCAATTTGAGATCGATGCTCAAAAGTTTCTCCAATAGTTTGCACGGCAACCCTTTCGCTAAGCCTGTCCAGTTCTTTAAAATATTCCACCAGTTTATCGTGCCGGGTATGATGTGTTCCAATGGCATAACCTAAAAATGCTTCGGGAGTTGGGATTGCCAGGTTCATTGCCCCTGCATCCGGATAAAAGTACCCAGGCTGGCTCAAGCCATTTACATATACAAACAACAAAAGAAAGGCGGGAAATATTTTGATAAGCATAGATGTAATTTCCAGTTTAATATACAGCAGAATATTTATTGTTTGCAAAAAAGAACACCGTCCACGTTGTTCATTACACATAGCAGTAGCCATTATGGCAACCTAAAAAATCAACACAAATCTTACCGGTCGTTTTTTTCGACATTCTATTTCAACCCTTCGGCAAAAAATAATTTTTTAAATATTTTGGCTGGTATACAATTGCGAATTACATTTGTCTACCAAATTAGTAGACTATTAAATGTTTCAATGTTTGGCACTGCGCAGTTTTGTGCTGCGCTTCTAACGATGGTCATCTTGCCGGTGAGTATTTATTTTTTAATCAATTACGACCATGTCTAAAATTTCGTTCCGCATGTATGGGTTTGCCCCACGTTACACTACCTGTTGTTGTTGTTTCAAAATGTAATTCAACCAAACATTCTTGTTCAATTCAATCACTGCTAACAGGCAATAATTAATACTATGCGCGTTCTTATAAAGGCTACAATATCAAAGCTTAACTACATTACAAAATTGCTGGCGCTTTTAACGTTAGCCTTCTCATTTCATAATACATCACTCGCCCAGGGGACAAACCTCATAGAAATTTCGGGCACAGTAAACAACCGCGATTCAAAAGAACCACTATCCGCCGTGAGTGTGCAAATAAAAGGAACCATTGCCGGCACCATTACCGCAAATAATGGCGACTTCACTATTCGAACCAAAAACAAATTCCCGCTCACCCTGATATTCTCTTCCATAGGTTTTCAACAACAGGAGTTTGAAATAAAAAGCATCAGTTCAAAAATTACCATTGCGCTGGTTACACAAACCATGCTTGGTAAAGAAGTAGTGGTAACCGCTTCGCGGATTGCTGAAAGCATATTACGATCCCCGGTAGCTATTGAAAAGCTGGATATACGGTCGATAAGAGAAACACCTGCACCCAGCTTTTACGATGCACTTGAGAATGTAAAGGGCGTGCAAATGACTACTTCCAGCCTAACGTTTAAAGTACCCAATACACGCGGTTTCAACATCCCCAATAATTTTCGTTTTATGCAGTTGGTAGATGGTGTGGACATGCAGGCAGCAACATTGGGCGTGCCCTTAGGTAACGCCATTGGCCCAACAGAACTTGACATTGCCAGCATAGAAATTACGCCGGGAGCTGCATCTGCTTTGTATGGAATGAATGCTATTAATGGCATGGCAAACCTCATTACAAAGAGTCCTTTCCTGTACCAGGGTTTAAGCATTTACCATAAAACAGGCTTTAACCATGTAGACGGTAAAGATCATGATCCATCCATCTTAACAGAAACGGCAGTACGTTATGCAAAGGCTTTCAATAACAAGTGGGCGTTTAAAATCAACGGTAGTTATATGCAGGGCATCGACTGGCGTTCGGATACACGCCTCGACCAGAATACTAATAATTTAAAAAGTGCTAACCCAGGCTTTACCGCTTTAAATGGTGCAAATAATATTGCCTTTGATGGATGGAATAAATATGGCGACGATGCACTGGCAGGAAGCAACGTTGTTTCCATTAGCGGGTTAACCATTAATGGTGTAGCAAACCAAACGTTACGTGTTGCACGCACGGGCTATTGGGAGAAGGACCTTGTTAGCCCGAACGTAGATAACCTGAAGTTCGATGCGGCATTACATTACAAATTGAACGATCATGCTGAACTCTCCTATTCGTACCGCGTGGGCAAGATGGACGGCGTGTTTCAGCGTGGCAATAAAATAAAACTCGATAACGTAATTGTGCAAAATCACCAGCTTGAATTAAAAGGCGGCAACTATGTTGTTCGCAGTTATATATCCATAGAAAATACCGGCGACTCCTATAACGTTAAACCGCTTGCAGACAACCTTGATCTTGCAAGCGGCGGAAGTAACAACGCATGGGTGGCAAAATACAAAACAGCTTTGGTGGGCCAGTTGGTAAACGGTGCTGATCTTGCCACAGCTACACACTTTGCACGCAAAGCGGCGGATGCAGGCAGAGCAGTACCCGGCACCGCTGCTTTCGAAAACCTGCGGAACACCATCATCAAAATAAATAACTGGGATGTAAAATCGGCAACTATCCCCGATGCACCGGAAACCGGTGGCGCTGCGCTCATTCAAAAAAGCAGGATGTACCATACAGAAGGGCAACTCGATCTATCAAAACAAATAAAAATAGCAGACTTGCTTGTTGGCGCCGATGCGCGTATTTATGAACTGATACCCGATGGCAACAACTTTGTAGACTTTTCGCGACCTATTGCAGATAGGAACAAACCGTTGGCCGATGGAAGCTTTGGTAAAAATGTTTACTACAAAAAAATTGGTGCGTTTGCCCAGTTTACAAAAACATTCTTCAACGATAAATTGAAACTATTCGGATCCGTTCGGTACGATTACAATCCGGAGTTTGATCCGAAATTAACGCCACGAATAGCGGCGGTTTATACCGTAAAGAACCATCATAATTTCAGGGTTACTTACCAGCAAGGCTATCGTTTCCCTGCTTTGTTTGAAGCACTTAGTTATGTAAACAACGGAAGGGTTAAACGGGTAGGCAGCCTGTCCTACATAAATGAAGGATTGGGCTATTTGGAAAACAGTTATACGCAGGCATCGGTTATAAGCTTTAATGCAGCAGTAAGTGCAGCAGGCAACAACGATGCTGCCGCCTTATCAAACAGGACTTTGTTACAGGTTGCTAATTTACCCAAAGCTGAACCGGAGCGCATCAACTCGTTTGAAGTTGGCTATAAAAGTGTTTTGCTGAACAACAAGCTGGTTATAGATATAGATGCCTACAGCAATGTGTACAATGGTTTTTTAGGACAGGTACAGGTGTTTGTTCCGAAGGGTGAAGAAGTAGGTACAGATGCTGCGATCATAGCAATGCTCGACAGGAACCGCGATGCAACTACCGCCACCTCCACAACAGCAGCAAGCAAGGGGCAGGAACGTTATCGTGTATATACCAATGCCAAAAACGCCTACCATAATTTTGGTTCGGCATTAGGGGTCACCTATAATTTCCATAAGAAGTACACGATCACTGGAAACGTAAGCTATAATCACATTAAAGCAAACTCAACTTCCGACATATTTGTGACCGGCTTCAATACGCCCAAATACACCACAAACTTTTCGTTTGGTAACCGTGAAGTGGTAAAGAACCTCGGCTTCAATATTGTATGGAGATGGCAGGATGCCTTCCTTTGGGAAAGCCCGCTAGTAACTGGTGGCGTAGATGCATACTCAACAATTGATGCGCAGATCAGTTATAAAATTCCGAAGG
Organism: Segetibacter sp.; assembly: GCA_031424735.1. Taxonomy (GTDB): domain Bacteria; phylum Bacteroidota; class Bacteroidia; order Chitinophagales; family Chitinophagaceae; genus Segetibacter. Next base: position 6,546 of record JANPIA010000357.1, on the reverse strand, counting down.
CGAAAGCAAGTATAAAAGTAGGTGGCGCAAATATTTTTAACAAGCGATATATCCAGTATGCCGGTGGCCCAACACTTGGCGGACTGTACTATGCCGCTATAACAATAGATGGATTGTTAAGAAAATAAATGGATATAGTTGCATGGCCGAGAGGACAGGCGGTGGTATGCAAAACCCTTCACGGCGGTTCCACTTCACCCGTAACGTTGAAAAAAAAGTTTCATGAAAAAAGAAAATCAGAAGGCGCAATGGTGCATTAGTTCATCTTATCTTAAAAATTATTTGACGAAACTTATCAAATCATAAATTGGCAAACAACATGAAAAGGAAAACTATTGGTATATTATTTTTTACTCTTTCAAATTTGATGGCTGATGCACAATCAAAAAAATCTATAACCGATGTTCAGCAGGTTTGGCTTGGCTATTTTAATCAAACAAGGCTTACCAATAAAATCGGGTTTTGGGCAGAAGCGCAGTTACGAACAAAAGAAGATTTTACAACACAGTTTTCTCAATCTATTGGCAGGATTGGATTAACGTATTATGTGAACGATGTTACGAAACTCACTGCCGGTTATGCTTATATAAATCATTATCCGGCAGACAACCATGGCAAGATATCCCGACCTGAAAACCGTATTTGGCAGCAGGTACAATGGCATACAAAATACGGGGCTAAACGTATGATGCAGTGGATACGTTTGGAAGAGCGATACAGAAGAAAGATACTGAACGACTCTACGTTAGCAAGTGGTTCCAATTTCAATTTCAGGATTCGCTATAACTTGTTGTACGAGGTTCCGCTTAGTAAGAAAGGACCTGTAGCCAATACTTTTTCATTTATTGTAAACGATGAGGTGCATATCAATTTTGGGAAGCAGGTTGTGTATAATACGTTTGACCAAAACCGGTTTTTTGTGGGATTGAAATACGCAACCAATGCAACCGACAACATACAGTTTGGTTACATGAACTTGTTTCAGCAACTGTCGTCGGGTAATGCTTACCGGTCCATACATGCCGCACGTGTTTTTTATTTTCATAACCTCGACCTCCGACAAAAGAAAAAGTAAATGCCCAACGACACAGTTAAAACAGGGTTATTAACCGACAACAGCTTTTTGCATGTTTCCGTAAAAACGGGCGAATTAAGCATGCTGGTAATAGGCGGCGGCTCACAGGCATTTACAATAATAAAAATGCTTTTGCACGATCACAGGTTAACCGCACTAACCGTAATAAGCGAAACTGTTAGCGACGAAATCAAAGCACTTGACAAATCTGGGGAAATCTTATACATCGTAGAGAGGTATTACGAGGTAAATGATTTTAGCGATGCGAGGCTGGTAGTAGCTGCAACGGATAACGCCATTATTAATAAAACAATTAAAAGCGAAGCCGGCGTAAGAAATATTTTGGTACATGTAGCAGGCATGCCAGAAATAAGCGATTTTGTGTTTACTGAAATTAAACGGGACAAAGTTGAATTAGAGGTAAGAAAAAATTTTTTAGAAAGACTGAATAGCGGCGAAGTAAGATGGAAACGTTTAGCTACACAACTAATCATTGTCTTTGCTTTATTCGTAATAGGTCATATTATTTTATCGTACCTGCCACTACCCTCAGTTGGCGATGCCTGGATAAGTTTACGACCTTACCTCACCGGTAAGTTTTTCCTTTTTGTGTTAGCGGGTTTTCTTGCACAAATGGTAGATGGCGTACTAAGTATGGGCTATGGTGTAACGTCTGCAACGGTACTTATCTCAACAGGCATCAGCCCCGTTTCAGTAAGTGCGGCTATCCATACTTCCGAAATATTCACTACTGGTGTTTCGGGTTTCAGCCATTATAAGTTTGGTAACGTGAACAAAAAATTATTTAAACATTTGGTGATACCAGGTGTAATAGGAGCGATACTGGGTGCATTGGCATTGGTGTACCTTGGTGAAAAGGCAGGTAAATATTTAATGCCGGTTATGGCTTTGTATGCTTTATTCCTGGGTTTAAAAATATTAATGAAAGCATTTCAGCAAAACCCGAAAAGCGCGAAAGTAAAACGGGTTGGCTGGCTTGCCTGGACAGGTGGTTTTTTAGATTCGTTTGGTGGCGGCGGCTGGGGGCCTATCGTTACCAGTACTTTGATATCAAAAGGGAAAAGTCCAAAATACACAGTGGGTACAGTAAGCCTTACCGAATTTTTTGTGACCTTATCCAGCGCCTTCACTTTCTTTTTAACAGCTGGCATCGGTCATTGGAATGTAGTACTGGGTTTATTAATAGGCGGCTCGCTGGCGGCACCGTTTGCTGCAAGGCTTGCTGGCAAACTTCCGAAAAAAACCATGATGATTGCAGTGGGTATTATGGTTATTATATGGTGTATAAGGATGCTGATAAAAAGTTTTTAATTGCATACGCCGGATTTGCTGTCTGGCACAAATACTCTTCATTGCAAATCAATTCGGGTTCATCTAAAAATCGCAACAACTTGTTTCCTGTTTTTTTAAAACTGGAAGAGTTGCGCCTGCTTATTATTGGCGGGGGAAACGTTGGTTTGGAAAAATTAAATGCGGTTGTAAAAAATTCTCCCGGCACACCTGTTACAATGGTGGCTACCCGCTTTAATCCTGAAACAATATCAGAAGCAAAAAAACACACAAACATTTCCCTTGCAGAACGGCCCTATGCGCTAAACGATTTTGATAATATTGACATTGTTATTGCTGCCGTAAATGATGTGGTGTTAAGCGAACAGATATGCAACGATGCTCACGCAAAAGGTAAGCTGGTGAATATTGCAGATAAGCCGGACCTATGTGATTTTTACTTAAGCTCTGTTGTAACAAAAGGGAATATCAAGATTGCGATTTCCACCAACGGAAAATCGCCAACCATTGCCAAAAGGCTACGAGATGCGATCAACGATTTTATACCTGATGAAACGGATGATATGCTTGATAACATCCACACCCTGCGAAAAAATATGAAGGGTGATTTTGCCGAAAAGGTGCGGCAGCTTAACGAACTCACACAAACATTGGTTACAAAGAATGCTTCCCCTGGCGAATTACTAGAAATTGGCAAAAACAAAACGAAGTATATTAAATGGTTACTGTTTGCATTGGTATTTATCGCGATAGGCTACCTGCTTGCAAAAGTTACAGGCTAGTTGTTTGCTGAAGGTTTTTCATCAACCGTTTTGTCAAACGGAACATTTTGCAATGGATCGGTATACACCCATTTAACCCCGATAAAAGAAATGATTAAGGTGATAAGGTAAAATAAAATGCTGATGTAAATGGACTGATGTGTATCTAATAAAAACTGCTGGCTTCCCCATAAAAAAACAACTTCCCTTGCACCTAAGCCGCCAATAGTAAAAGGGAAAATAGCTACAACACTAGAAATCAAAAACAATAAAATATACTCGTTATAATGTTGTTGTAAATTGATGGATGCTATCAAACAATACACGCAAAACACTTGCAATAGCTGTACGGCCAATCCTAATAGTAGTGTACTCCAAAAGCTTTTTATAAAGGAAGGAAAGAGTTTTTTAACGAACACATAATACAGCAATAACCCAGGGACCACCGCAGCCAATAACCATTGCGAGTAATGCTCTCCCCTATCAACCATTAGATAATAAACAGCAGCCAGCAAACCCAAACCGGCAACACCGCTTACCCTGTCTAATAAAACAGCGGCAGACAGTTTCTTTGCTGGCTGCATAAATTTCCGGTGGAGTAGAATCACCTTATAAGCATCACCGCCTATGCCACCGGGTAAAAACAAATTGTAAAACATACCGAGCCAATAAAGCCGCAGGTTGTTTTTTTGTGTGAGATGAACAGCAACATTTTTAAAATAAATATTCAGCCGGACAGAGGAAACAACTTTAGACAAAGCAAATAATACCGTGGCAAACACCAGCCACCATTTATTACTTTGCTCAAGAAATTTAAAAGTAAGCGACCAATCTATTTTTCGGCTTACGTACCAAAGGCACAATGCTGTTACTGCAATTTTAAAAAACAGTTTTAGCCAGTTGCTAAGCTTGGGTACCGCCATAAATGTTTCTTACCTGGTAAGTTTTTTTGTTGGAAGATTCAAAGTAGGTGCGAACGTTGATCTCTGCAAGTATGCCAATTGTGATAAGTTGAATACCGCCGAGTAGAAAGATCAATCCGAGTATTAGCAGCGGCTTGCCCCAGATATCGTGTCCGAGAATTTTTAGTATCAGCAAGTAAACATTAATAAGCACACCTATTGATAATCCAACAAAGCCCATGGTACCAAAAAGGTGCATCGGCTTTTGTATATAACGCCTGAAGAACACCATCGTTACCAGGTCGCTCATTACGCGAAACGTTCTGCCCAGGCCGTACTTTGATTGCCCAAACCGGCGTGCATGGTGCTTTACATCAACCTGTGTAATTCGTGCACCCTGCATGGCTGCAAGCACAGGTATAAAGCGATGAAGCTCTCCGTATAGTCCAAGGTCTTCCGCTATTTCGCGTTTAAATATTTTGAGTGTGCAGCCGTAGTCTTTAATAAAAACTTTCGTCCACCTACGTATGAGGTAGTTTGCAATTTTGCTGGGTATCTTTCTTAAAATAAAACCATCTTTCCTGTTTTTTCTATTTCCTGCTACAACATCCCAATCTTCTTTTTTCATCAGTTCCAGCATGGATGGTATATCGGTAGGGTCGTTTTGGAGATCGCCATCCAGCAAGGCAATATACCTGCCTGTCGTATGGTCAATACCGGCAGTCATGGCGGTACTCTGACCATAATTTTTACGCAATTCAACAAGAATAATTTTTTCGTTGGCTACCTCTTTCAATCTTGTACGCGTAGCATCGGTAGAGCCATCGTCTACAAAAATAACTTCATAGTCAATTCCGTTCAAAGCACTATCCAACGCTTCTACCATAGGATGAATGTTGTCCTCCTCATTCATCACGGTAATCACCACGGAAAGCTCTTTCATAAATTTTTTTTGGGAAGCCAAAGGTAAGGTGTAACATTTAATGCCGGGATGCTGTACAACGGTGTTATATTTAAACCATCACTTTTATAATGGCTTTCTAAACATGGCAAATAATCATATGGTTTAGCGGAACAAGAAGGCAAAGTTGATCGAAGCCATTTATTGAAATTGTTAGTATAAACCTTACATATGCTTGAAATTAATTTTGCCCCATTTCCTGTTTTACAAACAGAACGCTTAATGCTACGGCAAATTGCCAGCACGGATGCTCCTGCATTGTTTGACCTTAGAACAAACCCGGATGCCATGAAATATATTGGTCGTCCTATACCAAAATCCATTGATGAAGTAAACGAACTGATAACAAAAATGATGGATGTTTCGGAGCGCATACAATGGGCTATTTGCATTAACCCCCGTTCACAACTTATCGGAACAATAGGTTACCATATTATTCAGAAAGAACATCACCGGGCTGAAATCGGGTATATGCTGCACCCTGCTTTTTGGGGTAAGGGCATTATGAACGAAGCTATTGCCAGCGTAGTCAATTTTGGTTTTGACGCAATGAACCTGCACAGTATAGAGGCGAGGATTGACCCCGCAAATATTAAATCTGCCGGCATATTAAAAAAGCAGGAGTTTATAAAAGAAGGATATTTTAAAGAGAGCTATTATTACAACGGTATATATGTTGACAGCGAAATATACTCGTTGCTTGCTGGTGACCGTAAGCAAAAACTATTGTAACAATGGTAACAATTGAAGCGGTAAGAAAACTTGCCTTAGCATTTGAAGAAGTAGTAGAGCTTCCTCACTTTGACAAGACTTCCTTTAGGGTGAAGAGGAAAATATTTGCTACAGTGGATATGGAGAGGAACCTTGTATGCCTATTGCTAAAGCCCGCCGATCAATCGGTATTTTGTTGTTATGATAAAACTGTAGTTTACCCGGTTCCAAATAAATGGGGATTGAAAGGCGCAACGTTTGTTGAACTTAAAAAGGTAAGAAAGGAGATGTTGAAAGATGGATTGACGGTTGCTTATTGTACGGTTGCACCGAAGAGGTTAGCGGAGAAATACAAAAAAGTACAGTAAAGTGTTTTAAATTACTTACCAAAAGCGATGCAGAATATATGCTTATCCTTAATGAAAAGAAATTCATCAAATTTCCTTTTGATAGCGAATGGGAATTAGAGAAAGTTATTATTGACAACTACGAATACCTATTTGGACCGGATTCTTTTTATTTGCCTAAAACCAAAATTAGAACAGCCGATGGTGTGGGGACGATACCCGACGGTTTTGCAATTGATATCGGGCAAAGAAAATGGTACATAGTTGAAGCGGAATTAGGACATCATGATGTATGGAATCACATTGCGAAACAGGTTTCCAAACAAATAGTTGCCTCTTTACAACTAACAACTAAAAGGTCTTTAGAAGATATTTCTGTTGATCTCTATAACCAGGACGAGAACACAAAAGAAAAATTTACAAATCTCAATATTGCTTCTGTTAATGTAAGAAAAGTAATTCGAGACATTTTAGAAAC
>JANPIA010000356.1:0-1885 GCA_031424735.1 Segetibacter sp. | reverse complement strand
GTCAGGCGTTGGTTCCGGCAAAATAAAAACCTCTTCAAACGGCTTCATCCTCTCGTATAAGGCAGCATAATTTTCCCTCCTTCGTTTTATAAAATGATCTGCTTTGGTAAGTTGCGAAACACCCAATGCCGCCTGCATATCGGTAACTTTCAGGTTAAAGCCTATGTGCGAATAAATGTATTTATGATCGTATCCATACGGCAGGCTACCCAGTTGCTGCGCAAATCGGCATCCGCAGGTATTATCTTTGCCGGGCTCGCAATAACAATCACGTCCCCAATCGCGGAAGCTTTCGGCAATTACTTTTAACAACGGATTATTGATGATGACTGCGCCGCCTTCTCCCATGGTAATGTGGTGGGCAGGGTAAAACGATACGGTGGCAATGTCGCCGAAAGTTCCTGTTTTTTTCCCACCGTATTCTGCGCCAAAAGCGTCACAGTTATCTTCCACCAGCCACAGGTTATGCTTTTTTGCTACCCGGCAAACTTCTTCCAGGTTGAAGGGATTGCCAAGGGTATGGGCGATCATGATCGCTTTGGTTTTGGGCGAGATCGCTTCTTCCAGCAGGGTGGTATCGATGTTATACGTTGGCAGGTGTTCATCCAAAAAAACCGGGATGCATCCATACTGTATCATAGGGTTGACGGTTGTTGGAAAACCGGCGGCCACGGTGATTACTTCGTCGCCGGGCTTAATTTGCCGGTCGCCCAGTTTGGGCGATGTGAGCGCATAAAACGCGACAAGGTTTGCTGATGAACCTGAATTTACGAGTAAGGTATTTGCAACTCCAAAGTAATCTGCAAAATCCTTTTCAAATTGGCGGGCAAACCTTCCTGCTGTCAGCCAGCCATCCAGCATGGCATCTACGCCCAGCAACAGGTCTTCCTCACTCATAACTTTACCGGTTACGGGGATGTAATCGGTGCCGGCTACAATTTGTCGGACCGTATTTTTTTTGGCCACTGCTGCAAGTTGATCCTGCAAATCGCCCTTAAAATTTTTGTACGTCATTTTTTATAATTCTGGATATATACGAATCGATATTAGTGAACGAAAATTCCGGGAAGTTGCTGATAAATTTTGCATTAAGCAATCCACCCAACAAAGGTCGCAATGCTGGCTGCTTAAGCATAGGTGTTGTTGCCGGAACTATTTTCACGGAGTTATTCCCCGGGAAAAAACTTTTTACTTTTTGTGCCAGGTGATAGCGGTTGTAATAATCAGTGGACGAAAGGTGAAAAACCCCTTCTTCGTTTTTAATAATTAGTAAACCCAGCATCCGTGCTATATCCCCTGCATAAACGGGTGTGGCAAACTGGTCGGAAGCCAATTGTAATTCTTTGGGTTCACTGTTGCGAAACCAATACACCAAACGCGATACAAAATTTTTATCGCGCTCTTCTTCTCCATATACATTGGTTACCCGTGCAATTACATGACCGGGCACTTGTTTTACAAGTTCTTCCGCCATTAGTTTATGTTTCCCGTACACGTTGAGCGGGTTTACTTTATCTTCTTCAGCATAAGGTCCGTTTTTTCCGTCAAATACATAATCGGTGGAAAGATAGACAAGCCGTGCACCCGTTTGTTTGCAGTAGGTAGCCAGCTTTTCCGCTGAACCCACTGTGCTTTGCTCGCTTTCTTGAGAGTTGTATTCGCAGGCGTCTACGTTTGTAAATGCGCCGCAGTGAATAATTAGATCGGGACCAATTGCTTGCAGATCAAAATTGCGTGTATCCTCTTTAACCGGGTCGTAATAAACTGTTGTTGCAGTTGGATAAGTTATATGACTGCCCTTAACTTCCCATCCCAGCGTTTTAAAATGATGTAAACAGTGGGAACCTATTAACCCTGAAGCGCCTATTACAAATACTTTCATTTT
>JANPIA010000355.1:0-4826 GCA_031424735.1 Segetibacter sp. | reverse complement strand
TGCTAATCAAGGGTTGGGATTTATTATCGTTTGAAACCTTAGCAGAACAGCAAATACCCCCGGAGGTCGTACCTTATTACCTTTGGAATTAAGGTAATAAGGTTTATTATCAGGCTTCATTTATTCTACGAAGGTTTCTTTCCTTTATGTATTATGGGTATCAACGCTAACTTTTGTTCAACCCTTGATTAGGATTAATATGGTACACATAGTTAATCCAGGCAATACAAAAAAAGCATGCATTATAACCGCCCTCAATATTACCAGGCCGCCCTGCCACAATCGTCTTTTAAACTCGAATAGATATAAAGTTGCATCAATCAATGATTTACCTAAAAAAACCAATATTGATTTTCTATTTTCGTTGAAGTAATTTTTACTTTTCGCTAATTGAAAAATGAGAAAGTCGATCATTACAGCTTTTGTTGTACTGCTTACTATGCCTTCATTACACGGAAGTGCCCAGGTGCTGCAAATTGATACCTGCAAAACAACACATCCAGCATTTGCGCTTTATATGTACATCTACCATCATCCACAAAAGTATGACGGCCTTTTTTTGCATTCAACCCTGGACACCGTTCGCAGATGGGCTAAAAACAGGAAGGGACAAAAAATGGTTCAGTATGCCGATATGTACGAAGTATACTATACAGCAAAAATTATTGAACTTTCATCACCGCAAAGGCAGGCGTTTACCTGATAAATAAAGGGCAGGTTTTCGGGGAAAGTGAAGATGATGAAATTCGTGCAAACTGGTTCAATCATCTCGGCAGTTTTTTCCTTTATAAAAAAGATCACGAACCTACCTTTCGCTATTTTATTAATGCAGAAGATATTTTGCGGCGTATCGGTTATAATAGGTTGCCGCTGGTCAGGGATTTTTTAAACAACCTGTTTATTTTGCACTACCAGTTAGGTGATTACCCCGCAGCGCTTGATTATATGAAAATGATTTTAGCCGACGTTGGTGCAGATTCAACCAGCAAGGTTCTTCCTTTCTTTTATGGCAACCTTGGAGAAACTTACCTTAAACTGCGTAATACCTCCAAAGCCAAAGAAGCTTTTCTTAAATCAATTTCCTTTGCCCGGCAACAGCACGATCCTGTTTGGGAGGGTATATCAAGCGGCAATTACGGTTATGCATTACAATTAGAAGGTCAGTATGTAAAGGCCCTGCCTTTTTTCTATCGCGATATTCAACTAAATCTAAAATTGTTGCCTGATAACACAGCCATTACCTATGTATTTTTAGCGAACAGCCTTTTGCACCTGGATAGTACTGAAAAGGCCGGTATTTATTTAAAACAGGCGCCGCAGCTTAAACCTGATTGGATACTGAGCAGTTTTGGCTTGCACTACTATAAAGCGATGGCTCTTTACTTTCAAAAAACAGGTAATTATCGCAGTGCATTTTTGTACCAGGATTCCTTGCTGCGCCTATCGGATTCACTCAGGATCAAAAATGACCTGGCACATTTTAAGTCAGTCACACTAACCTTTAAAGAAGAAAGGCTGCTGGCAGAAACCCGACTGCATAGCTTGAAGCCAGGCAATTGCGTTATACCCGAAACGCAATTATTATTTTTTTACTGTTGATTATGTCAGTTATAACAGGCTATTTATATTGGAAACAACGCCGGGAACGGCATAATTTTTTAGCCCTCCATCAACAGGATGAAGAAAGGTTACAGCAAGCCCAGGAAAAATTAGTGCAATACCTTAATTCTATAAAAGAAAAAAACAATCTTATAGAGGCTTTTGAATTACAACTGGCAAACAATGCTGACAACCACCGCAACCCAGATGCCGGTGAAAACGAAGGTCCCCATCGGTTTAGTGATTTCACTCTTTTAACAGAGCAGGACTGGCAACAATTTAAAACCCTGTTCAGTGCCGCACATCCCGGCTTCTTTACCAACCTTAACACCCGGTATCCCGATTTAAGCCAGGGAGAGGTTCGCCTTTTGGCACTTTCAAGGTTGTCTCTCTCATCCAAGGAAATGGCCGGGATGCTCGGCATTTCGCAGCAATCGTTGCGAACCAGCAGGTACAGGCTACGCAAAAAATATCCTGATGTTTTGGCCGATGACGAACTAAAGAGCATGACTTAAAAGCAGCACCTCCTTTTTCATTAATTATTAATCCGCTGCTAATATTTGCAGCTTAATTGCCGGCCAATCCGTATAACCATTTACTATTCCCAGGTAAGCTTTCGCCCTTCAATCCCTATTCTGAATTAGATTCCAGGGTACATTATTTTATTTTAATAGAGCCCAGGGAAATTTTTGAAAGGTAAACTCAGCTTTATTGTTCTCATTCTTTTTTATTGTACCTGTTTTTCTTTCCCGGGCCTTCTTTTTTTTCACCAAAATGATCCGTGATCTGTCTACGGATCAAGGGTTTTTGTCTACGTTTTTTAAAAATGTCCACGCTTTTTCATTTTTTGTCTACGCTATAAGTTTGGAGAAAACGTGTCCTGATTCGTATTCTTACGCTCTTAATTCAAATAGCACTCATGAAACTCTTCAAGGCCATTCTGGACTTTTGATCGAAAACTGCTGGTGATTATGCTGTTGCTTATATTGCAAATACTGGGGATATGGTGGTTTTTCGCCTGGAGGTTGCTTATGCTGGAATGGGGTTTTATGAACCAGTTTTTATGTTTCTGTGGCATTAAAGATTTTCATTGATTAGGGGTTCTGGTTTGTGCTTTTCAGTTAGCTCTCTGTTTTTTAACTACTATAAAAGTTTTTAAATCCTGCCTTTCGTTTTTACCCACCCTAAACTGCTTGTTATGCACCGTTTCACCCACCAAAAAAGTGTTTCCTTTTACATGCAAGTGCTACATTTTTTCATCAAATCGTTGTCGGTTCTGCTGTTCTGCTTCTCGTCATTTATTGCAGAAGCGCAATCCAGCAGTTCGCCCTTTGATATTGGAGTTACGTACGACCAAACCACAGGGAAGTTAATAATACATGCATATTCCTGGGCTGAAACTTCGCAGAAATCAGTGGAGTGGGTGGAGAAAGGGATTGTATCTTTTTCCGTAGATGGAACGAATTACTCACCGTTTTATGAATATTCATTTGAGAGATGGGACCAAAACTATACGGGCAGGCTGAAGTCTGAGTTGAAATATCCCGGCTATACGATGGATGTACAAAGGTTTGGCGAGTCCTGGGGCTGGTACCAGGAAATTACACTCTATCTAAAAAATCCTTATCAAAATATTTAGAATGTTAAGGTGGATTTTAAATACAATGTAGTAAACGATAATTCCATCCTTAAGACAGCCGCTTTCGGTCTCTTGGTGACCAAAACTGCAAACGTGTCTATACCGCAAATGAGCGGGATAAATACGCCAACCTACAGTTTCTTTCCCCTTTCAAGCAATGGCGTGTTTGTACCAAAAGCAAGAATCAGTTATACCAAATCGACTCTGCCAAATGCGGTTGATAATCTTAGTAAAATTGCGTTGTACCAGGCTGGTAACAAAATTTCGTCAGATATGACGGTTGCAATGAGCGGGTCGGCCGACGCGGATGCTTCCATCATTCCAAAAGACTACTATTTTCAGCAGAACGTTTACAATGGAAGGGTCTATAACAGCTCTCCAATACTTACACTTCCCGCATTTACATTTCCTAAATCTGCATCCGGCCGGTATAATCCTGCCTCGCAGACAGTCATTTTTTCCTGGACCATGGATGCAGTTACAACCGGGGAGGCTGCCAACAACAAAATCAAGATACAATATGCCGATAACCCAAACTTTGACAATCCACAAAGTATATCGGTTGACTATGTTGCCTCTCAAACGGACTATGAATTTGCAGTAGATAAAAACCTTTCGCCTACCATGTATTTCCGTGTGTCGCGGGAACATTCGGCTTTTGTCTGGGAAATATACAAACAGGCATCGGTCAATGTTGGGTTCGACCCCATACCATCTACGGCTAAAGCAGTTGTGGCAAACAATGCGGCGCTTATTACATGGGAACCTCTTGGTTCGGCCTGGCTGCCCGGCGCCACCTTTCTTATTACGAGGGCAAACAATACCACCAAAACCTCCACGGAAATTAAGCTTACAAAAGAGGACTTTGATAAAGGTGTTTATACCGACAACCTGATAGCCATTTGCAACAGTTACACTTATACATTGCAGGTAGTACCGCCTATAGTTTCATCATTCACTGCAAAGCCAGCTACAAAAGCCGTAGGCGAAGTATTACCTGTAGAAATTGGTACCATAAATACACTTGAAGCTTCCAAAGGTTATTTCCCTGACCGAACCGAGTTACGTTGGACAGCAGAAGGGCAGTTTGATAATTTCATTATAAAACGTGCTGTGTATGGGTCTAATAATTTTGTGCAGATATTGCAGGTTCCTGGCTCATCCCTTACGGAATACCAATCAGATGATACGAAAGGCTCGCCAGGCGTTTATTACACCTACCAGGTTGTAGGCGTAGTAAAGTGCAATAATAAAAATGTTTTCTCTAACGAGGCGCCAATAGCCATTGGCTTTAGAAGCCCTACCGGAAATATTTATGGCCGGGTTACCTACGATAACGGGCAGAATGTTGAAGATGTGGCCGTAAGGGTGCAAAGCAACGACGCAGCACAAACGGGCCGAAGTATTTTACTAAATGGAAATGCTGACAGCTACCTGAAGCTTGATTTACTTATACTCCGCAACGGACAAAAACGTGAATTTTTAAATTAGAAAAAGAGGGGCAATTTTGTAGATATCAAGCAACAAAACATGCCCACTCTTAAATTCAACTTCAGCGAAGCCGACATTGAAAAGCTAAATTACGAAC